>JAZQNT010000219.1:0-8602 GCA_045627505.1 Nocardioides sp. | reverse complement strand
CACCTCGTCGTACTCCTGGGTGAGAGCGGCCAACCTCTGTACGACGCGCTCACGTTCGTGTGCCAGCAGCGTCCGCGGATTCTCCACGCCACCATCCTCTTCCCACCGTCAAGAGAGCACCGTCAAGGGAGCAGCGTCAAGAGAGCACTGTCACGAGGCCGGAGAGACTCAGTCGAGCGTCTGCCTGAGCAGGAACGGCGTGCCGCCCATCCAACGGAACACGGGAACGTCCACGACCGTCATCCCCACCAAGGTCGTGTCGTCGAGACGCCGCAACTCGTCCCTCACCCAGGGCCAGGGCCGGCGCGTGCCCGGGGCGTACTCGACCACGACCGCAGGGCGACCGTCGAGCAAGGACATGCCCTCACGCACCAGCATCGGCATCACCTCCTCGAGACCCCCGTCCGCGGTGCGGAGCAGGTTGGTCCCGCTGGGATATCGGGCCTCGGCCCCTGCGTCGGCGCTCGGATCACCCGAGGTGAAGCGCTTGCCGAACCAGCGTGGCAGACCCACCAGGCCGAGGCCGACCGGTGCCACCCGCCCCAACGGCCTCACGAACACCGCCTCGTGGTCGCCACGCAGGTCGTTGGGATCCGGCGCGTCCAACGAACTCCAGGCACGCTTCAAGCCCCTGACCGACTGGCTCACGCGACCTCCTCGGGATCCTGTGCCTTGACGGGTCTCGCCTCCGTGCGGCCACGCCTCGGGACATCCTGCCTGCTCGGGAGGAAACGCACGGCGAAACGCGAGGCGAACCGTTCGGCGAAGGCGGTCACAGTGAGGGACGGGTTCACCCCGAGGTTGGCAGCCAGCACGCTGGCGTCGGCCACGAACAGCCCGGGATGCCCGAACACCTCGTGGTCGACGTCCACCACACCCTCCTCGGCATTCCTGCCCATCACGGCACCGCCGAGGATGTGGGCCGTCACCGAGAGTCCGCCCACGGACTCCCCCAGCAGGTTGAGCGGTCGACCTCCGGTGAGTGCGGCGTAGGTACGGGTCACCTCGTTGGCCACCGGCAGGTTGCTGGGCGGGCGTGCCCCCTCGACCACGCGTGAGGTCAGGACGCTGCGCCACGGCCTGAGGCGTGAGCGGCGCACCTCGAGGGCGAGTTCGCTGTCGTGCTCCTGCATGGTGGTGAAGACCGTGAGTCGGCGCAGGAAGTCACGAGCGCCGGTCACACGTGCCTGACGCCAAGGGTGGCGCAGGAGTTCGACGAAGACCCGCCGTGCCCTGCGCGTGGGTACGTCATCGTCAACCAGTGGCCCCACCTGAGCACGCATGTGCCACCCGCCCATGTAGCGATTCAGCGTGGTGTGCGTCCGGGCGTCGGGATGGAAGTCGCTGCTGATCGTGGGCCCGCGCGAGAGGTCCGTCCCCCGGCGAGCCAGCACGGCCGTGATCGCCTCGGAGTTGGTCCGTACGTGGTGGCCCAGGCGCCGGGAGATCCGCGGCAGCGTTCCGTGCTGGTCCCGGCACCGCGCCAGCAGTTCGACCGTACCGAGCACGCCGGCGGCCACCACCACCCGCGGAGCGCGCCAGGTCCCACCGGAGCCGCTCCCGAAGGGGTCCGTCGCCTCGACCTCGTAGCCCCCGTCGCACTCCCTGATGACCTGCACGTCCCGCTCGGCGACGATGCGGGCCCCGTAGCGTTCGGCCAGGTGCAGGTAGTTGCGGGTCAGCTGGTTCTTGGCTCCGTACGGGCAGCCCAGCAGGCACTCACCACACAGTCGGCAGCCCGTCCGCTCCGGCCCCTCGCCCCCGAAGAACGGGTCGGACTCCGTGACTCCGGGAAGGCCGAAGTGGATCGCCACCGGCACGGGACCGAACGTGTGCCCGCGCCCCATCGCCTCGGCCGTGGCACGCAGGCTGCGGTCCATCTGGGCGTCGGAGGGCGCGGTGGCGCGTCCGAGCATCGTCTGGGCCCGCTCCAGCGGCCCGGCGAGCTCGGCCTCCCAGTTCACCCCCAGCCGCCGCATCGACGGCTGACGGTAGAAGTCCGGTCGCGGGGGGAGCAGCACGCCTGCCCAGACGATGGATCCACCGCCCACTCCCGTGCCGCCGATGACTGCCACGTGCCGCAGGATGCGTTGCCAGAAGAAGCCGCGCATGCCCAACGTCGGCTGCCACAGATAGGCACGCGGGTCCTTGCGCGCCCTCAGCAGGTCACCGTCGTCGAGCCGCCTCCCCCGCTCCAGCACGAGCACGTCGTGTCCGGCCTCGGTCAGGCGCAGCGCCGTCACGGCGCCCCCGAACCCGCTGCCGACGACGATGACGTCGGCGTCCATACCCGGTCTGTGTTGTCCCTCCACACCGACACCGTAGGTGATCCAGGACACACAGCGCTCTGTTCCGGGGTGGAGGCTGCCCGAGGCGGTGCCTGCAGGACGACTAGCCTTCGGGGCATGACCCTGAGGATCGCCTTCGTGCCCGGTGCCACTCCTGACAAGTGGGCCCGGGGGTGGCGTGAGCGCTACCGGGAACCCTTGGAACTCATCCCGCTCGAGGAGAACGACGACCCCCGCAGCGTCCTGGACACCCACGGAGCCGACATGGTCCTGGCCCGGCTCCCCCTTGAGGGCGACGACCTCTTCTGCATCCCGCTGTACGAGGAGGTGCCGGTGGTCGTGGTGAGCAACGAGCACGCTGCCGCGGACTTCGAGGAGCTCACGGCTGACGACCTGGCCGACGAGCAGTGGGTGCTGGGGGTCCCCGCAGGCGTGACGCCGCGGGTGGAGCAACTGCCCTTCCCCCCGATGAGCGTCAAGGAGGCGGTCGAGGTGGCGGCATCCGGCAGCGGCGTCCTCGTGGTCCCGATGTCACTCGCCCGACTGCACCACCGCAAGGACGTCACGCACGTGCCCGTCGTCGACCTGCCCACCACACGGATGGCACTGGCCTGGCTCAGGGACTCCGACGACGAGCGCACGCAGGCCTTCGTCGGAGTGGTGCGCGGACGTACCGCTCGCAGCTCCAGGGACTGACCCGGTGGGCTGGTCCGGCCGAGGCCGGACCAGCGGCATCAGGGCTGCTCAGGCAGGTGCTCACGCATCCACTCGCCCAGCGCCAGGGCGCTGCGCTCCACCATCTGCGGCCACTCGTGGGAGTTCTCGTCGGCGCTGTCCGAGACGTGCTTGACCAGCACCACGTCGCGGCCGAACTCCCTCGCCGTCCAGGCCACGGCGTAGCCCTCCATGTCGACCAGGTGGGCGCTCTCCCCCAGGCCGGCACGCACCTCGGCGTCGTTCACGAACAGGTCTCCGGTGGCCAGCACGGTCTCGGAGTCGCTGAGCTCCAGCACGTCGTGGGGCTCGTGGCCGAGAGCGCGGATGGCCTCGCCGTTCATGTCGTGGTTGAGCACGGTGCCGATCACGTGGAGGCCCCGCACCTCGTCACGGAGCGCCCCTGCGGTGCCGATGTTGACCACGAGCAGTTCCGGCACGTCCTCGAACTCGGCAAGTGCACGGGCCGTGCGCGCAGCGGCTGCCGTCTTGCCCAGTCCGGTGATCACCACGGGACATCCCTCCGGCACGTACGCGGCCTCGGCGGCGGTGGCCGCGACCACCAGGACGCTGGGCTGGTAGGTGCTGGGCTGGTCGGCGCTGGGCTGGTCGGCGCTGGACTGGTCCGTGGGAAGGGAGGACGGGAGGGGGTCGGACACGTGGTGCTCCTCATGAAGGCGTGGGTCAAGGTGCGCGAACCGGGCGACGCCAGCGCCGGGCCCACGGAACGCAGGGCCGGCGTGTCGGCCTAGGGTTCGGCCTGTGTTGATCCTTCCCGAGGACCTGACGTCCGCCTGCATCGCCGGCTTCCGAGCGCGTCACGGGGTCGACCCCGATCGCGTCGCACGCGCCTCCGGGCGGGTGAACCTGATCGGTGAACACGTCGACTTCGTGGGCGGGCAGTGCCTGCCCGTCTCGCTGCCGTACGCCACCTGGGTGAGCGCCCGACTGCGCACGGACGACCGGGTACTGCTCTCCTCGGCCGGCCACCAGCCCTGGGAGGGCCGGCGGACGACCGACGGGGCGAACGCACCCGGTTGGTGCAGGTACGTGCTGGCCGCCCTGTCGGAGTCCGAGCACGTCGGCGGCGTCGAGCTGCACGTCGAGTCCACCGTTCCGCTGGGGGCCGGACTGTCGAGCTCGGCCGCCCTCATCTGCGCCGTGCTCCGCGCGGTGGACGAACGGGCCAACACCGACCTGGTGACGCCTGCAGTGCAGGCCGAGACGGTGGGACTGGGGCTGCCCACCGGAGGGATGGACCAGACCATCTCCCTGCTCGCCTCGGTGGGCCACGCGCTGCGCCTGGACTTCTCGGGCGGGCGGCCGGTGGCCGTGCCCTGGTCTCCCGGCTTGGTCGGGCTCGAGGTGCTGGTGGTCGACACGGGCGTACGCCACGACAACTCCGACGGCGCCTTCGCCGGAGTCCGCGCCCTGACCGAGCGCGCCCTCGCCGGGGAGGACGGCGACCCCCGTCTGGAGCGGCACCGCAGGCACGTCGCGAGCGAGAATCGTCGGGTCGGCGACGTGGTGGATGCCGTCGTTCGTGGCGACTGGCGAGCGGTGGGGGCGACCATGACCGCCTCACACGCCAGCCTGCGCGACGACCTCGGCGTCTCGTGCGTGGAGCTGGACGCGGTGGTCGAGGCCGCGCTGGCCGGAGGGGCGCTCGGCGCACGGATGACCGGTGGCGGATTCGGCGGCTGTACCGTCACCCTGGCTCCGATCGAGCTGCGCGAGACCCTCGTCGAGACGATGGAGTCGCTGTGGGCCGAGCGTGGGTTCGCAGGACGCCCCGCCGTGCGGTTGGGAGACGCAGAAGGCCCCGCCACCCGAATCAGGTGACGTGGCCGTCAGCGCTTGCCGTCTGCCAGTCCCCGTGCCGGCCTCCGACGCTGGCTGGGGCCTGCTCCGCTGGGCCTGGTCCGCTGGGGCCTGGACTCACTTCAGCTCGGCGCTGGTCAGGCCCAGGACCCTGCGGGCCACGATCAGTTGCTGGATCTGCTGGGTGCCCTCGAAGATGTCGAGGATCTTCGAGTCGCGCGACCACTTCTCCAGCAGTTCGCCCTCGCTGTAGCCCAAGGTGCCCGCCAGCTCCACGCAGCCCAGCGTGACCGCCGAGCCGACCCGTCCGGCCTTGGCCTTGGCCATCGATGCCTCGAGCGAGTTCGGCTTCTTGTTGTCCGCCATCCAGGCGGCCTTCATGGTCAGCAGGCGTGCGCCCTCCCAGTCCGCCTCCAGCGCGAGGAACCTGGCTGCTGCGGCGCTCTGCGTCACCGCGGGGCGGTCGTGGTCGACCACCACTCCGGCCTGCTCCAGCAGGTCACGCGTGAGGTCGAGCGCTGCGCGGGCACAACCGATCGCCATCGCCGCGACCAGGGGTCGGGTGTTGTCGAAGGTGGCCATCGCCCCGCCGAAGCCGGCCCGGACGTCGACCTCCGGCGAGCCGAGCAGGTTCTCGGCCGGTACCCGGCAGTCGGTGAACGTGATGACCGCAGTGTCGGAGGCGCGGATCCCCAGTTTGTGCTCGAGCCGCTCCACCCGCATCCCGGGTGTGCCCTTCTCCACGACGAACGACTTGATCGCCGCACGGCCCAGGGAACGGTCCAGGGTGGCCCACACGACCACCGCGTCGGACCGCTCACCTGAGGTGACGAAGATCTTCTCGCCGTTGATGACGTAGTGGTCGCCGTCCTTCACCGCAGTGGTGCTGAGCGCCGCCGAGTCGGACCCCATGGAGGGTTCGGTGATGGCCATCGACGCCCACAGCCCCGCGAAGCGCTTCTGCTGCTCCGCGTCGGCCACCGAGGCGATCGCGGAGTTGCCCAGGCCCTGCCGCGGCATGGAGAGCAGCAGCGCAGTGTCCCCCCAGCACATCTCGGCCACGGACAGGATGGACGCCAGGTTGGCACCGTTGCGGACCCGCCCGTCATCAGCGAGCTCCCGCCCGGCGCCGGACGCCTCCTTGCTCACGCCGGTGGCTCCTGCGCCCTCTGCAGTGCCGGAGTCGGAGAGGCCGTCGATCAACGCGGCCAGCATGTCGAGCTCCTTGGGGTAGGTGTGCTCGGCACGGTCGTACTTGCGGGAGATCGGGCGAAGCATGTTCATCGCCACCTGGTGCGCCTGGTCGACCAAGGCGCGGTGCTTGCGGGGAGTCTCGAGATTGATCATGTCCTGGGCGCCCTCAGACGAGGACTCCTCCTTCCATCACGGAGACGGCACGCAGGTCGCGGTACCAACGCTCCACCGGATGCTCCTTGACGTAGCCGTGCCCACCGAGCAGCTGGACGCCGTCCAGGCCGATCCGCATCGCCTTCTCCGCGCACAAGCTCCGGGCCAACCCGACCTCGCGCCCGAACTCGTTCCCCGCGTCCGCGCGTGCCGCCGCACGCCAGGCGGTGAGGCGCATGGCCTCGACCTCGATCGCCATGTCGGCCACGGTGAACGCGACGGACTGCCGGTGCGCGATGGGCTCGCCGAACGCCTCACGCGTCTTGACGTACTCCTTGACGTAGTCGAGCACCGCCTGCGACGTCCCGACCGCGAGGGGCACACCACCCGAGCCGGGACAACCGCACGCACTCCGCGTAGGCCTCGGCAGCGGTGTCGCCGAGCAGCTCGGCGCGGGAGCCCTCGAACGACACGCGCGTCAGCCCGGCCGCCCGCACGCCCATCGACGGATCCGCCTCGACCTGCACGGTGTCGGGGTCACCGGGCACCAGGAAGAGCGCCGGTCGCCCGTCGAGCAACGCGCCGACGACGAAGAGCTCACACTGCTCCCCGCGGACCACGCCCGACTTCGTGCCGGTCACCGAGAACCCGTCGACGGTACGCACCGCCACCGTGGTGGGGGCCAGCGCGTCGAAGAGGACTCGCGGTTCGGCCAACGCCAGCGACGCCGTCGGGGGCTGCGCGGAGGTGAAGGCCGGGAGGTACGTCTGCTGCTGCTCGTCGTCGCCCCACAGCGAGATGGCCGTGGCCACTGCCCCGGGTGCGAGAACAGCCAGGGCCTGACCCATGTCCGTCCTGGCCAGGGCCTCGGCGACCAGCACGGTGGTGACGGCTGACCTCTCGGCACTGATGCCACCGAGCGCCTCCGGGACGCCGAGGAGCGGGACACCGATCTCGGTGGCTCCGACCAGCACCGGCTCGTCGGTGGCGCAGGCCTCGTCGGCCGCGTGGGCCCGGGGCCCCAGCACCTCCACGGCGAACTCACCGACGACGTCGACCAGCATCTGCTGGTCCTCCGTCGGCGTGAGGTCGAAGACCCCGCTCGGATCGGTGGTGACGCTCCGCGTCCCGGGCTTCTTGCTGCCGCGCCGGGTGAAGGCCCGGCCGGCTGCTGCCGCGGTGCGGAAACCACTCCGAGTGGCGCTGTAGACCAGTTGCTCGGTCTGTTTCCGCAGGCCGGCACGGTCCAACAGGTCACTCTGCGCCAGCTTGTTGAGCGCCGCCATCGCGTACCCGAGCGGAGCCCGGGGCTCGGACGCCGCCAGCCCGTTCCGAGTCGAGGCGCTGCGCTGTGATGTGAATGACATGCCGGTCAATGTAACTCGGAGTTACAACGTGCGCCACACCCTTGCGGCGTGTCCTGTCGAGCTCTGCCGATCCGTTCACCCACGGAGGTCAGCACTAGGCTGGGAGCCATGAGCGAGCAGGTCAACGCCCCCTTCGGCCCCCTTCCCGACGGCGGCACCGTCCGCCCCATCACCCGGTGGGGCGAAGACGTGATGCACCGTCCCCAGGTCCGGGTCGAGAAGTTTGACCAGGCGTTGCGCGACCTGGCGGCCGACATGGTGGCCACGATGTACGCCGCCGAGGGCGTGGGACTGGCCGCGTGCCAGATCGGCGCCGACGTGGCGATGTTCGTCTTCGACTGCCCCGACGAGTCCGGCACCCACACCGTCGGCGTGGTCTGCAACCCGGTCCTGACCCTGCCCGAGGGCCGTGACCGTGTGATCGACGAGGACGAGGAGGGCTGCCTGTCCTACCCGGGGGCCTTCATCGACTGCGCCCGGCCGAACTGGGCACGGGTGGACGGCTTCGGCCTGGACGGCGAACCCGTGACCTTCGAGGGCGACGGACTGCTCGCCCGCTGTCTGCAGCACGAGACCGACCACACGGTCGGAACGGTCTTCGCCGACCGCATCTCCGACAAGCTGCGCAAGAAGTTGGACAAGTACCACGTGAAGGCCCGCCGCAACTACCCCGTGGGCTGGCCCGCAGCCTGAGAGGCGCCCCTCGGCACGGTCCCCCTCAGCGGCCGGCCACCAAATGACCGGCTGGTGACCGACATCGTGACTGAGATCTGACTGTGATCGTGACCGACGTCGTGTCCGGCGCCGCCACGACCCTGCGCAACGTGGCGGCGCCGGCAGCGCGTCAGCGGCGTTCGGCCACGTAGCAGGCCACGGCGCACGCGGCGGCGACGTTGAGGGAGTCGATGCCCTCGCGCATCGGGATGATGGCTCGGCGGTCAGCAGATCGCTGCCAACGCTCGGAGATGCCGGGTCCCTCGGACCCGAGCACCAGCGCGATCCGGTCCACCCCGGCGACCGCGTCCTCGATCGGGACGGCGTCGTCGGCGAGCGTGAGGGCCACCG
>JAZQNT010000218.1:0-1811 GCA_045627505.1 Nocardioides sp. | reverse complement strand
GTCTCGGCCGTGGTGCCGATGGTACTGAACGAGCGTTAGGCATTGTGCCTCTTCGCCTGGCTCGGGAAGCCCATCGACGGCATCTTCCTGGCCGCGGCCATGACGATCATCGGTCTGTCGGTCAACGACACCGTCGTCGTGTTCGACCGTGTCCGCGAGCGGTGGCGTGAGTCGAAGCCGGACGCCGACTTCACGGCCGAGGCGAATCGGGCTGCGGTGGAGACGTTGCCGCGTACGGTCAACACCGGGCTGGGCACGATGTTCATCCTCGCCGCCCTGGCCCTGATCGGTGGTGACTCCCTGCAGGACTTCGCGATCGCCCTGCTCGTGGGTCTGATCGTGGGTACCTACTCCTCGGTCTTCACCGCCACGCCGCTGGTCACCCTGTTCCACCGGAGGTGGCCGATGGCCAAGGACACCGGCTCGAAGCACACCTTCGAGCGCGACGACTCCGGCGCGGTCGTCTGACCTGCAGGTTCCGCAGCAAGTTCCCCAGCAAGTTCCACAGCACGTGCCACACGGGCGGTCCCTCCGGGCCGCCCGTGTGGCATTTCTCCCCGGTGCTGCCCGTCGCAACTCGGGCTGGGCGCGTCGCGGGGCGTCACGGGTTCGTCGGGTGTCGGTACCGCTGACTAGAGTGCCCGGGTGCCTGATCAGACCGTGAGTGAAGTCCTCGCCGAAGCAGTCCAGGCGCTGGGCGGTTCGACCCGCGAGGGTCAGGTGCAGATGGCCGAGGCCGTGGGCCGGGCGATGGCAGACCAGGAGCACCTCGTGGTCCAGGCCGGGACCGGCACCGGAAAGTCGCTGGCCTACCTCGTCCCCAGCCTGCTGCACGACGAGCGGGTGGTGATCGCCACCGCGACGCTCGCCCTCCAGCACCAGCTGGTGGAGCGTGACATCCCGCGTCTGGTCGAGGCGGTCAAGGGCAAGGACCTCGACACCTCCTACGCCGTGCTCAAGGGCCGCTCCAACTACGCCTGCCTGCACCGGATTCGCGAGGGCGTCCCCGACGACCAGGGCGTGCTCGTCGACGTGCCCGAGGGATCGATGGGGTCCGAGGTGCTGGCCCTGCGGTCCTGGGCCGAGGAGCAGGCGAACGAGGAGGGCCCGGGAGACCGGGACCACGCGCCGCGGCACACCGAGCGGGTGTGGCGACAGGTGAGCGTCAACCACCGGGAGTGCCTGGGGGCGACCAAGTGCGCGTTCGGCCAGGAGTGCTTTGCCGAGCGGGCGAAGGAGAAGGCGGCCAAGTCGCACCTGGTGGTGACCAACCACTCGCTGCTCGCGATCGACGCGATCGAGGGCGTGCCGATGATCCCGGAGTACGACACCGTGGTGATCGACGAGGCCCACGAGCTGGTGGCCCGGGTCACCCAGGCGGCCACCGATGAGCTGACGGTGGGCGACGTGGAGCGCGCCGCCCCGCGCTCCCAGAAGCACGTGCCCGACCGGGGTTCCGCGTCGGGCGCTGCGGACGACCTGTCCGACGCCGCGGACGCCCTGGCCGACGCGCTGGCGGCCACCATGCCCGGACGCCTCGAGGAGGTGGGCTCGCAGCTGCGCGACGCCCTCGAGCTGGTCTTCGAGCCCCCCGGAGCGGCGCCGGAGACCGGAGGCGTGGGGTGGAAGGAGCACCCCGAGCACCAGGTGGTGGAGCTCGCGCCCAGCAAGGACCTCCAGCAACGTCTGAAGGTGCTGCCGCAGAGCTACCTCAAGGATCGCCGGGTCACCGAGAAGATGGTCCTGGCGACCGGTCTGCACCGCGGCAATCAGGCGTTGATCGACGCCCGCGGCGCTGACTCGCACACCCT
>JAZQNT010000217.1:0-3515 GCA_045627505.1 Nocardioides sp. | reverse complement strand
GTGCTTCTTTGACCCCCGTCACGGCCCCTCGGTCGATGACGTCACCTGGAACCCGCCCGGTGGCGCCACCCGGGAGGTGCCCGCGTGCGCCCTGGACGCCGAGCGGGTGCGTGCCGGGGCCGGGCCCGACGTCCGCAAGGTCATGGTCGGGGCACAGCGTGTTCCCTACTGGCAGGGCGGTCGCGCCTACCAGCCGTACGCCGCCGGCTACTACGGCGCCTTCGGGCCCATGCAGTGGATGTTCATGGGCATGCTGTTCTCCGGGGGACTGGGCGGCATCGGTGACGCCATCGGTGGGATCGGCGAGGGTGTCGGTGACGCCATCGGCGGGATCGGTGAAGGCGTGGGCGACGCCTTCGGCGGGATCGGCGACATGTTCGACGGCTTCGACTTCTGATCGACCCACTCGGTTCCAGCGTCGTCAGGACCCGTCAGGACCCGTCAGCTCCCCAGGTGCGCGGATGCTGGCGACGGTTCGGGAGAATGGCGACGTGACCGCCACTGACGACCTGCAGCTGCACACCACGCGACTCTCCGACGAGGGTCCCGAACTCGTGTTCTGCCACGGCCTCTTCGGCCAGGGCCGCAACTGGACTGCGATCGGCAAGAAGTTCACGCACGACCACGCGGTGCTGCTGGTGGACCTGCCCAACCACGGCCAGTCGCCGTGGACCGACACCGTCGACCTCGTCGCCGACGCCGACCGGCTGGCCAGCCAGCTCCAGGGGCACGGCCCGGTGACGCTGGTGGGCCACTCCATGGGCGGCAAGGTCGCGATGCTCACCGCCCTGCGCCACCCCGAGCTGGTGGAGCGTCTGGTGGTGGTGGACATCGCGCCGGTCTCCTACGGCCACATGGACGAGTTCACCCGGTACATCGACGGTATGCAGGCGATGGACCTGGCGTCGCTGCGCAACCGCAACGATGCCGACGAGGCGCTGCGCGAGGCGGTGCCGTCGGACTTCGTGCGCGGCTTCCTGTTGCAGAACCTCAAGCGCGACGGAGACGGCTGGCGCTGGCAGGCGAACCTCTCCGCGCTGCGCGCACGGCTCGACGAGGTGGGCGGATGGCCCGAGGAGTGGTCGGACTCCGAGCCCTACGCCGGCCCGGTGCTGTGGCTCGCCGGCGCGGACTCCCACTACGTCAAGGACGAGTACGTGCCCGCGATGGAGGCGCTCTTCCCGCGGGTGCGCAAGGTGACGGTCAAGAACGCCGGGCACTACCTGCACACCCAGCAGCCCGAGGTGTTCGTCGAGGTGCTGCGTCGGTTCCTCGACGCACCCGCCCGCTGACGGGACACGCCCGAGCCCTCCTGGAACGGCCACGCTGGGAACGGCCACGCCCCACCGGTTGTGGTCACAGAATCCGTGGATTCGTGACCACAACCGGTGGGGCGTGGTTCCGGGCGAAGCCCGGGGTCTGCTGAGGGTCAGGCCTCTTCGTCGCCGAAGCCGGCGACCACGTCGCGCAGTGCGCCCAGCTGCGAGGTGATGGACTCGCGACGCTTGACCAGTCGCTCCACCTCGGCCTTGAGGTCAGCCAACTCCCGCTCGGCGTCCGCGTGGCCGGCGGCTGCGATGGCCTCCGCCTGGGTCTTGGCCGAGGTGACGATCTGCTGAGCCTCGCGGCGCGCACGCGAGAGGGTGGTCTCCGCCTCGCTCGCAGCGGTCTGACGCTGGGCGGTGGCCGACGCGTTGGCCTCGCTGGCGCGCTTCTCGGCCGCGGAGGCGCGCTCCTCGGCCTCCTTGACGAGTCGGGCCGTCTCGGCGAGCGCGTTGCTGTGGTGCTCCGCCGCCTCCTTGGCGAGACGTTCCTTCTCCACCGCCAGGGTGCGGCGGGCCTCGGCGACCTCGCGGTCGGCAGCGGCCCGGGCCTGCTCGGCCTCGCGGACCGCGGAGGTGCGCATCTCCTGGGACTCCTGCTGGGCGGCGAGCCGCAGCTGGTCGGCCTCGCGCTGCGCGGAGGCACGGACGTCATCCGCCTCGGCGCGCGCGATGGCGCGCTCCTTCTCGGCCTCGGCCAGCACACGGTCGCGGGTGTCGTCGAGCTCCTTGAGCTGGACCACGCGCATGTCCTCGGCCTCGCGGGAAGCCTCGGCCCTGATCAGTGCCGCGTCGCGCTGGGCCAGCTCGATGATTTCCTGGGCCTCGGTCTGCGCGGACCTGCGGACGTCGGCTGCCTCGTCCTCCGCCAGGCGGAGCATCGACGTGGCGCGACCGCCCAGGCCGGCGTAGGTGGGGTTCTCCACCTCGGCGAGCGTCGCCCGGGTGCGGGTCAGCTCTTCCTCGAGGGCAAGGATGCGGGCCTCGGCCGCGTCGGCGCGCTGCTCGACCGTGACCGAGGACTGGATGAACTGGCGCAGGTGCTGGTCAACCTGGTCGGGGTCGTAGCCGCGACGCACGAAGGCGAACTGCGGGATCTGCAGCGACAGCGACGGTGCTGCAGCCCGGGGAGCAGCGACCTTGGCGGGCGTGGCGGCAATCGCGGGCTGCACCTGCGTCCGTTCGGCCGGCGGCGTGTTCCGAGCCTCGATCCGCTGGGTCTTCTCGTCAGCGGCCTCGTCCTGCTGCTGGTCGAAGATGGACAGGCCTTCGTCGCGGCTCATGTGTGCTCGACACCCTTTCAAGGAAGTGCGTGTACTGGTTCCCCCATTGCTCCATCCAGTGTGACTGATGGACGGGCACGAAACAGGTCGCCTCGCGAAGTTCACCCATGGAATCTGGGAGTTCCCCCTCCGCGAGCGTGGGCGCAGTCACGTCACCGTCGGGGCGCAGAAAGGGCCGGGGCCCAGAACAGGTGTTCTCGGCCCCGGCCCGTCCATCGCGGCCCGTTCTTCGCGGCTCCTCGCTCCCGGGAGCGTCGAGCGTTCCTCAGACGCCGCGGAAGCGGTTGATCTCGGTGATGTGCTTGGCGCGCTTCTCCTCGTTGAGCACGCCGAGGCCCTCCTGGGGCGCGAGGCACAGGACGCCGACCTTGCCCTGGTGGGCGTTCTTGTGCACGTCGAGCGCGGCCTGACCCACGTCGTCCAGGGAGTAGACGCGCGACAGCGTCGGGTGGATCTTGCCCTGGGCGATGAGGCGGTTCGCCTCCCACGACTCACGGTAGTTGGCGAAGTGGCTGGAGATGATGCGCTTGAGGTTCATCCACAGGTAGCGGTTGTCGTACTCGTGCATGTAGCCCGAGGTCGAGGCGCAGGTGGTGATCACCCCGCCCTTGCGGGTCACGAAGACCGAGGCGCCGAACGTTGAAATACACCGATGCGCCGGTGCCGTCTGTTATGGAATGGAAGAACTCCACCGAGATGCGGTCCCTGTAGTAGAAGACGCGCAGACAGTTGCGGGCCAGTTCACGGCGGGTCATGTGGGACAGGGGAAAGGCGTAATCCTCCCTGAGTCCGGGGACATCCGCCTCCTCGAGGCGGAACCAGAACAGTCCGGCCCGAAGTTTCACATAGAAGGAGGGGAAGCGAGGCTTCAGCTCCCGCACCGCTTGCTCCAGCACCGCGGGATCCACAT
>JAZQNT010000216.1:0-15648 GCA_045627505.1 Nocardioides sp. | reverse complement strand
GGGCGTGCGGCGCACCGTCTGGCAGGCGTTGTTGATGATGATGTCGAGCGGTCCGGCGGCGGCGACGTCGTCGGCCAGCGAGATCACCTGGGTGGGGTCACGCAGGTCGATGCCGACCACCTTGAGCCGGTGCAGCCACTCCGACGAGTCCTCCATCGCCGCGAAGCGACGGACCGCGTCCTTGGGGAACCGGGTGGTGATGGTGGTGTGCGCCCCGTCGCGCAGGAGGCGCAGCGCGATGTACATGCCGATCTTGGCGCGCCCACCGGTGAGCAGCGCGCGCTTGCCGGTGAGGTCGGTGCGCTGGTCGCGCTTGGCGTGGCTCATGGTCGCGCACTTGGGGCAGAGCCAGTGGTAGAAGGCGTCGACGAGGGTGAAGTCCTCCTTGCAGATGTAGCAACCACGCGCGGTGATCAGCTCGCCTGCGAAGGCACCCTTGGTGTTCGAGACCAGCGGGATGCCGGCGGTCTCGTCGTCGATCCGCATCGGAGATCCGGTGGCGGTCTTCTCGATGATGTCCTGGTCGTGCTTGATCCGCTCCTGGCGGATCTCGGCGCGACGAGACTTCTTGACCAGCTTGTACATGTACGACGCCTCACGCTTCATCAGGCGCACGTCGGGGTGGTCGGGTCCCAGCTCGGGGAGGGCACGCAGCACCTTGACGGCGGTCGCCATCTCGTCCGGGTCGATGCCGGGTCCGAATTCCTCGGCGGTTGCGTCGTTCACGGTGGGGTCCTGCGCAGTGCTCACGGCGGCATTCTCCCACCAGGGCGCTGCGGTCTCCGATTCCTCGCGCGCGACCCGGGGCGCCAGCGGTTGGCCCCCGGTGTCGCCCTGACCTGCGGTGACGGGCGGGATCCGGACGGTCCTCGCCGACGTCGCGTACCTAATTTGGGGTGCCCCATTCAGGTGATGGGGAGGGACCGGTGCCCGGCCTACTGTGGTGGGCCACCCAATCGTCGGGCCACCAAGTCGTCGGGCCACCAAGTCGTCGGGCCACCAAAGTCGTCGGGCCACCAAGTCGGGGGAGAGCAATGGACGGGGACCAGGGACTCGAGGACGTCGCGTGGCCGACGTCCAGGAGCGTGCCCCCACGTCCGCCGGAACAACGCCGGTCGACCGAGGGGGCCGTCGTCCTGCCGGACCTGCTGGACCACTCGGGTGGTGGCCAGCAGGAGGGTGGCCAGCGGGAGGGTGCCACCGGCAGGGCGCTGGCCGCGACGGACCGGGCCCGCGCCGTGCTCGGGTTCGACCAGCGCACGCTCCTGGACCAGGTGCGCACGTCGGTGCTGCTGGAGGTCGACCGTGAAGGCACCGGCCGGTCCCTCACCCAGCGGGCCACCTGGCGGGCGCTGGACGACGACGTGGCCGCGTTCCCGGTGGTCACCCTTCTCCCGGCTCCGGTGCGGCGACGGGTCCGGCTGGAGGCGTTGCGGGGCTGCGCCCCCGGTCCTCGCTACTTCGACCTCGCCGAGGGCCTGTTCTCCGCGGCCTTCGCGTTCCCCCTCCCGCTGGGCCGGGGGCAGGAGGCCGAGACCGTGCACCGGGTGCGGCTCTCCCCGGTGGAGGGGGGCGGGCAGTCGGAGGACGCCGAGGCGGGCGGCGCCCCGCTCCGGCAGGGCAGCTTCGAGCAGCAGGTGCACGGACCGGTGGAGGAGGTGCGGATCGAGGTGGCGTTCGCGCCCGGCTGCGCTCCCCGCACCGGTGAGGTGCAGGTGCGGACCGAGGCCGGCGAGCACGCCGAGGTGCTGACCGCAGCCGGTGGCTCCCTGACCTGGGCGGGCACGGTCCGGGGGGCGGGCGTGGTCGGGCTCCGGTGGCGCTGGTGAGGGCCACTCGCCAGCGACGGGCACGCCCCCGTCGGTGGCTGGTGATCGAGGTCGCGTCTTCCGCGAATCTCGTCACACTCAGAAAAAGGACTACCGTGGAGGCATGAGTGACCCTGCTTCGGAATCCGCCCTCGCGCACGAGGCAGCCCCCGCGTCCGAGACCGAGACCATCAAGTTCTCCGATCTCGACCTCGACCCCCGTGTCCTGAAGGCGATCACCGAGGTGGGCTATGAAACCCCCTCTCCGATCCAGGCCGCCACCATCCCCTCGCTGCTCCAGGGCCGCGACGTCGTGGGACTGGCGCAGACCGGTACGGGCAAGACCGCCGCATTCGCGCTGCCGGTGCTCAGCAACATCGACCCCAACCAGAAGACCCCGCAGGCTCTGGTGCTCGCCCCCACCCGCGAGCTCGCCCTGCAGGTCGCCGAGGCGTTCGAGAAGTACGCCTCCCACCTGCCCAAGGTCCGCGTCCTGCCCGTCTACGGCGGCCAGGGCTACGGCGTCCAGCTCTCCGCGCTGCGTCGCGGTGTCCAGGTCGTCGTCGGTACCCCCGGCCGCATCATGGACCACCTGGAGAAGGGCACGCTCGACCTGAGCGAGCTCCGTTTCCTGGTCCTCGACGAGGCCGACGAGATGCTCAAGATGGGCTTCGCCGAGGACGTCGAGACGATCCTCGCCGACACCCCCGCGACCAAGCAGGTCGCGCTGTTCTCGGCCACCATGCCGAGCCAGATCCGCCGCATCTCCAAGAAGTACCTGAATGACCCGATCGAGGTCACGGTCAAGTCCAAGACCCAGACCTCGTCGAACATCAACCAGCGCTACCTGATGGTGTCGTACCCGCAGAAGGTCGACGCCCTGACGCGCATCCTCGAGGTCGAGAACTTCGAGGGCATGATCATCTTCGTCCGCACCAAGCAGGTGACCGAAGCCCTGGCCGAGAAGCTGCGCGCCCGTGGCTTCTCCGCCGCCGCGATCAACGGTGACGTCGCCCAGGCCCAGCGTGAGCGCACGATCAACCAGCTGCGTGACGCCAAGCTCGACATCCTGGTCGCCACCGACGTCGCCGCCCGCGGTCTCGACGTGGAGCGCATCTCCCACGTCGTGAACTTCGACATCCCGACCGACACCGAGTCGTACGTCCACCGCATCGGTCGTACCGGCCGCGCCGGTCGCCACGGCGAGTCGATCGCGTTCGTCACCCCGCGCGAGCGCCACCTGCTCCGCGCGATCGAGCGTGCCACGCGTCAGACGCTGAACCAGATGCAGCTGCCGTCGGTGGAGGACGTCAACAAGAAGCGCCTCTCGGCCTTCGATGACGGCATCACCGCAGCCCTGGCCGACTCGGAGAAGATCGACTTCTTCCGCGAGGTGGTCAAGCACTACGTGGAGGAGTACGACGTCCCCGAGGTGGACGTGGCCGCCGCCGTTGCCGCCGTGCTGCACGGTGACAACCCGCTGACCCTCACCCCGGAGCAGGAGCTCCTGCACACCCCGCGTTCCGGTGACGACCGCGGTGGTCGTGACGACCGTGGCCGAGGCCGCGACCGTGGTGACCGTGGTGGTGACCGTGGCGAGCGCCGCCAGCCCCGTCGTGCCGGCAGCGACGCCAACCTGGCCACCTACCGCATCTCGGTGGGTCGTCGCCACAAGGTGGAGCCGCGTCAGATCGTCGGTGCCCTGGCCAACGAGGGCGGCCTGGGTCGCAACGACTTCGGCAAGATCGACATCCGCATGGACTACTCCCTGGTCGACCTGCCGGCGAACCTGCCGGCCGGCGCCATGGACGCCCTGGCCAACACCCGGATCTCGGGCAAGCTCATCGAGCTGGCCCCGGACAACGGCCCGCGCCGTTCCTCCGGTCCTCGCCAGGAGGGTGGCAACGAGCGTCCGCGTCGTGACTACGACGACCGCGGCCCGCGCAAGCCGCGCCACAAGGACTGATCCTCCGACCAGTCCGCACGTACAGCACGAGACCCCCGCCGACCGAGTCGGCGGGGGTCTCGTCGGTCGGCCCGGGCGCAGTTGCCCACCCCGGACGGTTCTGCCCCGGACGGCGAGGAGCCCCCGACGACGAGTGTCGTCCGGGGGCTCCGGCGTCCTGCGGGCCGTGTGTCGGTCAGGCGTTCTTGATCGCCGAGACGTCGAACTCGAGCTTGATCCGCTCCGAGACCAGCACGCCGCCGGTCTCGAGGGCGGCGTTCCAGACGAGGCCGAAGTCCTTGCGGTTGAGGGTGGTGGAGCCCTCGAAGCCGATGCGGACGTTGCCGAAGGGGTCCTGCGCCGAGCCGGAGTGCTCGAACGGGATGGTGACCGAGCGGGTGACGTCCTTGATGGTGAGGTCACCGGTGACGTTCCAGACGTTGCCGGAGCGCTCCACGTGGGTGGAGGTGAAGGTGATGGTGGGGAACTGCTCGACGTCGAAGAAGTCGGCGGAGCGCAGGTGGGCGTCGCGGTCCTCCGAGCCGGTGTCGATGCTGGCGGTGTGCATCGTCACGGTGGCCGAGGACTTGGCCGGGTTGGCGGCGTCGATCACGGCGGCACCCTCGAAGGCGCCGAACTGGCCGCGGACGGTGGTCACCATCGCGTGCCGGGCCGAGAAGCCGAGGCGGGAGTGGACTGAGTCCAGGGTGTAGGAGCCGGAGATGTCGGCGACGGCCTGGGTGGGGGCGTCGAAGGCGGTCGCGGGGGCAGTGGCCTGATTCTTCTTGAAGATGTTCATCGGGTCCCTCTCGTAGTGGCTCGCGGTGCAGCGTTCGCGGCAGTAGTTCAAAGTTCAATTACTCGAACACTGGACACCGTTCGCCCATTCCGGGCGCCAGGGTGACGTGTGTCACAACACATGTGCGCGCGCAATCATTCCCGTTGGGATGCATGCGCAATCCCGCTGCACCCGCTCGACCCGCTGCAATGCCGCCGCGGACGCCGTGGGCACGGCTCTGGTCCGGGTGCGGATGGAGCGAGGCGCTGCGCCGCTACTGGGTGGGCGCAGGGGAGCGGCGCGGGCACAGACGGGACGGGCGGCGCGAGGGCGGCGCGCGAAGGGGTGTGCGAAGGGGTGCGCGGGGCGGACGGCGCCCCGAGAACACGCTCCGGAGATTGGGAAGGCCCCTTGCTGCATGGGGTCAGCAAGGGGCCTCGTGGATCGGACCCTAGTTCGATCGGGGCTGGTCTCGTGGGAGGACGCAGAAATTGGGTCGGGGGTCACTCGGGCGCGCGGAAGGTCCACAGCAGGACCTCCGCAGGCTCGGTGGCCGAGGCCGCCACCTCCAGCCTCATCCCGACGTCGTCGGCCCCGGAGATCCGTACCGCGTCGCCGGCCTCCAGTGCCATCTCCTCGACGCCTCCCTCGAGCCCCTCGAGGCTGGCCTGGCCGGTGGCAAGGAACAGGTGGTGAGCGCCGCACGCCGGCATCTCGTGCTGCGTCCCGGGCGCCAGGCGCCCGAACCACAGCGTCGCGCCCGCGGTCCCCACCGGGACCTCCGCGCCCTCGCCGGCCACCGGGCGCAGCCTCGAGGAGTCCATGCCCCGGGCCGAGAAGCGGGCCGGCGGAAGGTCCACCTCGTCGGGCACCAGCCAGGTCTGCACGAAGCGGGTCGGCGGCCCGGAGCTGTCCGCGTGCTCACCGTGTCGGATGCCGGTCCCGGCCGACTGCACCTGCACCGAACCCGCGGGCAACAGCGTGGTGGCGCCCTGGTCGTCGCTGTGCACCAACGTCCCGTGCAGCACCCACGTGACCAGCTCGACCTGCGAGTGCTGGTGGGGGTCGAAGCCGGCGCCCCACGAGAGGTGATGATCGTCGAAGGCGCGCATCGGGCCGAAGGCCAGATTGTCGGGGTCGTAGTGGTGCCCGAAGGAGAACGAGTGGTGGGTCACGCCCTCGGGATGAGCGTCCACGTACCTTTGCGATCCCCGGCGCACCACTATGTCCATGCCGCTATGGTCACGGGGTGACGAGCCCACGATCAAACCGGGACGTCGGCGCGCTCCCGCTGCTGCCGGCGGGATTCCGCTTCGGCACCAGTGTCTCGGCCCCGCAGGTCGAGGGCGCGGTGGACGTGGACGGACGTGGCCCGAGCATCTGGGACACCTTCGCCCGGGTCCCCGGAAAGATCGACCGCGGGGAGACCGGCGAGCGCGGCGCGGACCACTACCACCGGTGGACCGAGGACGTGGCGCTGCTCGAACGGCTCGGCGTCCAGGGGCACCGGTTCTCCGTATCCTGGTCGCGGGTGCTGCCGGAGGGTCGAGGGAGGGTCAACCCCGCCGGTCTCGACTTCTACGACCGCCTCGTGGACGGACTCCTGGCCGCCGGCGTCGAGCCGATGGTCACGCTCTACCACTGGGACCTCCCGCAGGCGCTCGAGGACGACGGAGGGTGGCTCAACCGCGCCACCGTGGACGCGTTCGCCGAGTACGCCGCGTTGGTGGCCGGACGTCTCGCCGACCGGGTGACCCACTGGGTCCCGGTCAACGACCCGAACGTGGCGTGCATCATGGGCTACGGATACGGGTCCCACGCGCCGGGCAAGGAGCTTGGCTTCGACGCTCTGCCCGCGGCCCACCACCTGCTGCTGGCGCACGGCCTGGGGGCGGTGGCGTTGCGGGCCAACGGCGCCTCCAGCGTCGGGTGCGCGATCAACCACGCGCCGGTGTGGCCGCGCAGCGACGAGCCCGAGGACACCGGCTCGGCCAAGCTCTTCGACATGGTCTGGAACGGCGCCTTCGCCGATCCCCTCCTGCTCGGGCGCTACCCGCTGCCGTTGATGCCCCTCATCAGGGACGTGCTGGCCCCCGGCGACCTGGCGACGATCCGTCAGCCGCTCGACTTCTACGGCATCAACTTCTCCGGCCCCGTACGCGTCGGTGCCTCACCGGAGGGCTCCGAACGCCCGTTCGAGTTCCGTGAGGTGCTCGGCTACGACGTCACCGACCTCGGCTGGCCGATCGTGCCGGAGTCGTTGCGCGAGTGGCTGATCATGTTCCGCGCCCGCTACCGAGCCGCGCTGCCCCCGCTGGTGGTCACCGAGTCGGGATGCGCCTACGACTCCGAGCCGGACCAGGACGGGGTGGTGGACGACGCGCCACGCATCGACTACCTCGCCGCGCACCTCGAGGCGGTCAGCCAGGCGGTACGCCGTGGGGTCGATGTGCGCGGCTTCTACGCCGCGTCCCTGCTCGACAACTTCCACTGGAAGGACGGCTACTCGCCCCGGCAAGGTCTGGTGCACGTGGACCGCGAGACGATGGAGCGCACCCCCAAGGCGTCCTTCCACTGGCTGGCTCGGCTCATCGCCGCCCGACCGCGCAATGACTGAGCCGCCCAACCGCGCAATGACTGAACCGGGACGAACCCACCGCCTACGACTGCTGGTTCCGCGTTGCGCAGGTAGCATCCGAGACATGTCTTCGGGTCTGCGCCAACTCGCACGTACCATGCGCGACCGCGCTCGACGCCTCGTGGACGAAGCAGTCATCGACGCGTTCGACTTCGACCTGGTCGTGGGCCCCACGCTCGTGCTCGTCGCGGACCCCGACGCGCGTCGGGCGCTGCCCGAGGCCGTCGCGGACACCCCCCACGGCGGTCAGACCGGGTGCGTGCACGTGTTCGACCTGTACCACCCCGAGCTCCTCCCGGTGCCCGTCCAGGGCCCCTGGGAGACCGTCATCCTGCTCGCCTCCGACCGCAGTGACCTGCGCCGGATCGTGCCGGCGATCCCGCGGGTCGGCTCGGTGGGGGAGGTCGTGCTCTGGATGACCGCCACCCGCGTGCCGGTGGGACTGGTGCCCCATCCCGAGTGGCCCCGCCTGGTCGAGCTCGAGTCGCGCCGCCTCCACGACAACCTGCCCGGCGTGGTGCTGCGGGTCACGTTCGCCCGCCGCGCCCACGCCCGGGCGGTGCTGCGGCAGTTGGCGGTGCAGTCGGCCGCCCCCGGTGGCTCCCACCCCGGACTCTTCACCGGCTACCTGCGCCAGGTCCCCGAACCCGGGCTCGACCTCGGCGCCCAGCTCTTCGCCGAGGCGGCCGACCTCGCCGACCACGACCTGGTGGTGCCCCGCGACGTGCTCGTCGCCCGACCGGGTGCGCCCGCTGCGGAGACCGAGGTCCCGCACGAGCACCACGTGCTGGGGCGGCGTCCGGTGGTGGTCTCCGACGTTGCGGTCGAACCGGTGGACGAGACGATCTTCAACCCGGTCCGCTGGAACAAGCGTGCGACGTCCGCGAGCATCGAGTTGCGCGACCTGGTGCGCCGCTCCGGCCACGTCGCCGAGGGCGACATGCGTCGGGCTCGAGCCCACCGCAGCGTCCTGGTCGACCTGGCCGAGGCGTCCGTCCAGGACACCCTGCGCCTGGCCATGGCCGGCATCCCGCTCGAGGCCCGAGGCCTGGAGGCAGCCCGCGCGTCCGGACGACTGGCAGGGGTGAGCCCGGACCTGCTCGACCTCCTGGCCACCAGCGCCTCGGGGGCGGTCGACCTGGACGACGCCCTGGAGCGCGAGGAGTTTGCGCTGCGCCTGCGGCGCGCCACCTTCGACGCCCACTCCACGCTGGCCCACCGGGCCGCGCGCGCGGGCCAGTCCGGCGTCGGACGTCAGCGCAGCGCCACCGCCGGCCTGCCCGCGGTCTCGATCATGCTGGCCACCCGGCGCGAGCACGAGCTGGCCAACGCGCTGGAGAGCGTGCGCAAGCAGGTGGGCGCCGAGATCGAGCTGGTCGTGGCCACGCACGGGTTCTCCGCGGACGAGGTGAAGCTGCGCGAGCTCCTGGGTGAGGAGCACGGCCTGACCCTCCTGACCTTCGACGCGGAGACGCGCTTCGGCGACGTGCTCACCGCGGCGGCGCAGGCCACCTCGAACGACGTCGTGATGAAGATGGACGACGACGACTGGTACTCACCGCACGCGGTGCACGACCTGTTGATGGCCCGGCGCTTCTCCGGCGCCGACCTGGTGGGCATGCCGACCGAGTTCGTGTACCTGGCCCAGTACGGCGAGACCGTGCGTCGGCGGGAGCCCGCGGAGACGTTCAGCAGCCACGTCGCCGGTGGCACGATGACCCTCTCGCGCGACCTGCTGCGCGAGGTCGGATGGTTCCGTCCGGTCCGCCGCTGGGTGGACGCCCAGCTGCTGGCCTCGGTGCACGCAGTGGGGGGCACGGCCTACCGCACGCACGGGCTGGGTTACGTCCTGGTGCGCAACGAGGAGGGCCACACCTGGGCCCAGGATGCCGACGAGTTCCGGCTCCCCGAGCACGTGGACCGGATCTTCGCCGGGTTCCGGGCGCCCAACATGGAGCCCGGTGCGTCCCCGGCCACGGTGCTGACGCCGGAGCAGGCCGCCACCGCCCGGGCGCGGGCCCGCGGCGCGTCCCGAGCCGCCCTCGAGGAGGGGCCGGAGTCGGGGGACGACCGGTGAGCCTCGAGCCTCCCGACCCCCAGCAGCCGTCCTCCGGTGCGTCGCTGGTGAAGCCGCCGCTGGTGCGGCTCAACGACTGGACCAGCCTCACCCCGCCGCGCGTCGGGCACTGGAGCCCCACGAAGCGGGTCAGTGTCGTCCTCCCCGCCTGGGGCGGGCGTGACCTGTCCCCGGTCATGGCCGCGCTGGCGGCCCAGACCTACCCCTCGGAGCTGCTCGAGGTGGTGGTGGTCGACGACGGCAACCCGGTGCCGGTCGAGCTGCCCGAGCTGCGCCCGGAGAACAGCCGGGTGCTGCGCGTGAGCGAGGGCTGGGGGCGCGCCGGTGCCACCCAGGTCGGCATGGACGCCACCGACGGCGAGATCGTGCTCTGGCTGGACGACGACATGCTGCCGTTCGCCGAGCACGTCGAGGCACACGCCCGCTGGCACCACCTCTGCGACAACCTGGTGGTGATGGGCGTCAAGCGGTTCGTGGACCCGCACGTCCCGCTGACCCCGCAGCAGGTGCGCGACGCCGTGCGCGACGGCTCCATCGGCCAGCTGCACGACTGGGAGTCCGCCACCCCGCACACCTGGATCGACGAGATCTGGGCCGACACCGCCGACCTGGCCGATGCCGGAACGGCGGCGTTCCGCTGCTTCGTCTCCGCCACCGCCTCGATGAGTCGGGCCATGGTGGACGCCGTGGGTCCGATGAGCCTGGACATGCGGCTGGGCGAGGACACCGAGTACGGCCACCGGTTGGCGCAGGCCGGCGCGGTGCTGGTGCCGGAGCACGGGGCCCGGGCCTGGCACCTGGGCAACAGCCACGTCATGGACCAGGCCGAGGCGGTCAGCACCTACAACCAGCCGGCGTTCGCCGACCGGATCCCCAGCGTCCGGCGCCGCCGGATGCTGCGCGGGCGGGTCTACGAGGTGCCGTACCTGGAGGTGGTCGTCGACGTCGGGGGACCGCTGCGCGAGGTGCAGCGCACCGTCGACGCGTTCCTCGACTCCGAGCTGTCCGACCTCGCGGTGACGCTGCGGGGCCCCTTCGACCAGGTGCACGACGAGCGGGTCTCGCCCCTGAACGACCCGCTGCGCGACCTGGGCGTGCTGCACCGGCGCTACCGCAACGAGCCGCGGGTGAGGATGGTGCTGCCCGACGACGCCTCGCTCACCCACCGCCCCGGCGCGATGTTCCGGATGGTCGTGGGATCAGCGGGGCTGGTGCCGCTGGCCGTCGGTCCGCGGGCCTGGGTCGACGACATGGAACGCGCCCGGCTGGGCCTGCGGGTCTTCGTCGACGCCGAGGGGGCGCCGGTGGCGCGCCTGGAGCGGGTGGCCGCGTTCGCCCGCGCGGAGTGGTCCGGGGAGCCGTTCTTCGCCCGTCGGCCCTCGGTCGCGGACTCGTCCGCGGACGCGCTGGTGGAGGCCGCCTACGGCGTCGCGCGGGTGCCGGCGCTGGAGTCCGGCTGGGTGCCGTGGAAGCGTCGCTCGCTGCCCCGGGACCGTCGTCAGGACCTGACCGCCGTGGACCGCGACGAAAGCTGGCAGATGGTGCTGGACGCGGTGGCAGCCGACCGCAGCACGGTGAAGCGACGCCCCCGGGGCGAAGGTGCGGTCGCGCGCGAGCCGGGGCCCGGCACGACGCCGAAGCCCAAGGATCCGGTGCGGGGGCTGCTCAACCGCCTGCGCGGTCACTGACCGTCAGGGCAGGACACCTGCACCCACGCTGCACCCACGCCTGCACCCACGTCGGTGGGCCGGGGCGGTGGGGCGGGGCGTCAGTCGCTGCCGAAGAGGTCGCGGGTGTAGACCTTGTCGGCGACGTCGGCGAGTTCGGTGCTGCGTCGGTTGGTGACGATCAGGTCGGCGCGCTTCTTGAACTCGTCCAGGTCGGCGACCACCTCGGAGTTGAAGAAGTGGGCCTCGTCGAGCGCCGGCTCGTGCACGATGACCTCCACGCCCTTGGCCTTGAGGCGCTTCATGATGCCCTGCACCGAGGACTCGCGGAAGTTGTCGCTGCCCGCCTTCATGATCAGCCGGTGGATGCCGACGGTGGCCTCCACGTCGCCGACCGGACCGGCGGTGGGTACGCCGAGGCGGTGGCAGATGTTGTCGGCGATGAAGTTCTTGCGGGTGTCGTTGGCGTCGACCACCGCGCGGATCAGGGTCTGCGGGACGTCGGCGTAGTTGGCCAGCAGCTGCTTGGAGTCCTTGGGCAGGCAGTAGCCCCCGTACCCGAAGGAGGGGTTGTTGTAGTGGTCGCCGATGCGGGGGTCGTACCCCACGCCCTCGATGATCTGGCGGGTGTCCAGGCCACGGGAGAGGGCGAAGGAGTCCAGCTCGTTGAAGTAGGCGACCCGCATGGCCAGGTAGGTGTTGGCGAACAGCTTGATCGCCTCGGCCTCGACGGTTCCGGTGAGCAGGACCGGCACATCGGTGCCGTCGAGGTGGGGCTGGGTGCCCTGCAGGAGGAGGTCCGCGAAGCGGCGTGCACGCGGGGAGTCCTCGCCCACGACGATGCGGGAGGGCCGGAGGTTGTCCGCCAGCGCCTTGCCCTCGCGCAGGAACTCGGGGGAGAAGATGACGTTGTCGGTGCCCAGCCGGTCCCGGACGTCGTCCACGAAGCCGACCGGGATGGTCGACTTGATCACCATGACGGCCGTGGGGTTGGCGTCGCGCACCGCACGGATCACCGACTCCACCGAGGAGGTGTCGAAGGAGTTCGTCGCCGGGTCGTAGTTGGTGGGGGTGGCGATGACCACGTACTCGGCGTCGGCGTAGGCGGCGGCCGAGTCGGTGGTGAACGTGAGGTCCAGCTCGCGGTGCGCGAGGAAGTGGCTGATCTCGTCGTCGTGGATCGGGGAGATGCCAGCTCGCAGGAGGTCGACCTTGTGTGGGTCGAGCTCGAGGCCGGTGACCGTGTGGTGCTGGGCCAGCAGCACCCCCACGGAGAGGCCCACGTAGCCGAGGCCGACGACGGTGATCGGTGTCTTCGTCACCCGGGGAGTCTAGGCGCACGATCCGGACTGCATGGGTGAACCTCGGGCAGCCTGGGCGTGACGTACGTAACCCGGCCTGGGGTCGCGGCCCGCCCGTCAGGGGCCTGCGGCCCGCTCTGCCGTCACAGGCCTGCGGCCCGCTCCGCCGCTACAGGCCTGCGGCCCGCTCCGCCCGTCACAGGCCTGCGGCCCACAGTGTCCCCTGCTTGATCGCGCGCTTGGCGTCCAGCTCCGCCGCGACGTCAGCGCCGCCGATGAGCGCCACCGACTCCGCCTTCTCCGCGGTGGCGAACGCGTCGGTGAGCGGGGCCAGCAGGTCGCGCACCGACTCCTGGCCCGCACAGAGCACCACGTGGTCGACGTCGAGCACCCGCGGCTCACCGTCGACGGTGAGGTGCAGCCCGGCGTCGTCGATCCGGTCGTAGCTGACTCCGGTGACCTGCTCCACCCCGGACTGCTTCAGCACCGCCCGGTGCGCCCAGCCGGACGTCTTGCCCAGTCCGGCGCCGATCCGGGTCTCCTTGCGCTGCAGCAGGGTCACCTGCCGGGCCACCGCGCGCGGCGCGGCCTCCTTCAGCCCCCCGCGGGTGGCGTCGCCGGGGGAACCGACGCCCCAGACGTCCTTCCACTCCCGCAGCTCCTCGCCGGGGGCGGCGGGCACGTGGGTGAGGAAGTGCGCCACGTCGACGCCGATGCCGCCCGCGCCGAGCACGGCCACCCGCCTCCCGAGGGTCACGGCTCCGGAGAGGACGTCGGCGTAGGAGACCACCTTCGGGTGCTCGATCCCCTCGATCGCCGGGACCCGGGGGAGGACCCCGGTGGCGATCGCGACGTGGTCGAAGTCGACCAGGTCGGCCACCCGCGCCCGGACGTCGAGTCGGACGTCCACCTTCAACACCTCCAGGCGTCGGGTGAAGTAGCGCAAGGTCTCGCGGAAGTCCTCCTTGCCGGGCACCTGCATCGCGAGCCGGAACTGCCCGCCGACGGCGTCCGACGCCTCGAACAGGGTGACGTCCAGTCCCCGCTCCGCGGCGCTCACCGCGGCGGCCAGACCGGCCGGACCGGCGCCGACCACGGCGACCCGCTGCCGGCTCCGCACCGGACCGAGCACCAGCTCGGTCTCGTGGCAGGCCCGCGGGTTGACCAGGCAGGAGGCGCGCTGCGCCTTGAACGTGTGGTCGAGGCAGGCCTGGTTGCAGGCGATGCAGGTGTTGATCTCGTCGGCCCGGCCCTCGGCGGCCTTCAGCGCGAACTCGGGGTCGGCCAGCAGCGGCCGCGCCATCGAGACCAGGTCGGCGTCGCCCGCGGCGATGATCTCGTCGGCCAGCTCGGGGGTGTTGATCCGGTTCGACGCGCACACCGGGACGTCGACGCCGGCCTTGAACTTCGCCGTCCACTCGCGCCAGGCGCCGCGCGGGACCTGGGTGATGATCGTGGGGATCCGTGCCTCGTGCCAGCCGATGCCGGTGTTGAACGCGGTGACGCCGGCCTCCTGCAGCCGCTGGCCGAGCTCGACCACCTCGTCCCAGGTCTGGCCGTCCTCGACCAGGTCGAGCAGCGAGATCCGGTAGACGATCGGGAAGTCGCCCACCAGCTCGCGGGCCCGGCGCACCACCTCGACCGGGAAACGCATCCGCTTCTCCGCGGTGCCGCCCCAGGCGTCGGTGCGGGTGTTGGTGCGCGGGGCCAGGAACTGGTTGATCAGGTAGCCCTCGGACCCCATCACCTCCACCGCGTCGTAGCCGGCCTCGCGTGCCCGGGCGATCGAGCGGGCGAAGTCGCTGGCGGTGCGGTCGACCTCGCGCGCGGAGAGCGCCTTCGGCTTGAACGGGGTGATCGGCGACTTCCTCGACGACGCCCCGGCGTTGATCGGGGTGTAGCCGTAGCGCCCGGCGTGGATCACCTGGAGCGCGATCGCGCCGCCCTCGGCGTGCACGGCGTCGCTCACCCGGCGTCCGTTGCGGACGTGCCGGGCCGACGTCATCTCGGAGCCGAACGGCAGCAGCCAGCCCCGCTTGTTGACCGCGTATCCGCCGGTGACGAGCAGCCCGGTGCCGCCCCGGGCGCGGGCGGCGAAGTAGGCGGCCAGCTCGTCGACGTGCTTGGAGCGGTCCTCCAGGCCGGTGTGCATCGAACCCATGACGAGGCGGTTGCGCAGGCGCAGCGGACCGAGGGTGATCGGGTCGAGCAGGTGCGGGTAGGGGCTGGTCATGGGAGGTCCTCCTCGCCTGACTGCTCGGGGTCCGCACCCCAGGCGCGCAGGTAGTCGGTGAGCCAGGCGATCAAGTACGCCTCCATCCGCACCCCGCCGCGCAGCACCAGGTACTGGTCGCGTTCGCGGTCGGTGAGCGAGGTGAGGTCGGGGTAGGCGGACTCGAGCTGCTCGAAGTGCGCGAGCCGGACGCGGTGGTCGTTGCGGGCCGCGACGAGGTTGCGCGCCAGGGCGGCGCGGTCGCCGAGGGTGGCGGCGCGCATCTTGACGGCGAGGTCGGAACGTAGCGGTTCCATCGGGGTGGGGGTGGCGACCCAGTCGGCGATCCATGCCCGTCCGGCGTCGGTGACCCGGTACACCTTCTTGTCCGGGCGAGCGTCCTGGGCCACCACCTCGACGTCGAGGAGTCCGTCGGTGACCATCCGCCCCAGGACCCGGTAGATCTGCTGGTGGGTGGCGTGCCAGAAGAACCCGAACGACTTCTCGAAGCGGCGGGTCAGCTCGAGCCCCGAGCCGGGTTTCTCGGTCAGGGCCACCAGGAGTGCGTGTTCGAGCGCCACGGCACGACCCTTGCACGGATCCGCGGACTATGCAACGAGTTGCAGTCCCTGTTCGGCCCTGTTCGGCCGTGTTCGGCCGGGCCCGCCGCGCGTCCCCGCGATGGCTCGACGATGACTCCTCGGCGTGAGGCGGAGCGGGGTTCCGCGGCCGCTCGTGCGCCCCTTCCGATGTGACAGTTCTTCTGTCACGATGCCCGGCATGGGGATCGGAGCGGACGGCGGGCCGGGCATCAGGCTGGGGCAGGGAACCGGGCCGCTGCGCGGCGTCAAGGTGGTCGAGATCGCCGGGATCGGGCCGGGGCCGCACGCCTGCATGGTGCTCGCCGACCTGGGCGCCGACGTGATCCGGGTGGAACGGGCCGCCAAGGGCGGGTTCTCCTTCGGGTCGCAGGACGTCGTGCTGCGCGGGCGGCCCAGCGTCGCGCTCGACCTCAAGCACCCCGACGCGGTGGCCGCCGTGCTCGACCTGGTCGAGCAGGCCGACGTGCTGGTCGAGGGCATGCGTCCCGGTTGAACTCAAATGATAAACCAGCATAAATTTTATGAAAATCTACAAAGGCAAATTAAAATTGAAAATCCTTGATCCAACAAAAAAAATCCAGGTTAAAGATGCGTTGCCCGTGGTAGTCAAGTGATCAGCT
>JAZQNT010000215.1:0-3034 GCA_045627505.1 Nocardioides sp. | reverse complement strand
GGGCACACCTGGTCGGCAAGGTTGCCGGCAAGCGGCTGGTCACCTTCGCCGCACGTCGGATCCCGGTGGTCGGGGGCGTGGTCGGCGCCGGCGCCGACAGCTTCTCCACCTGGTCGACGGGGCGCTTCGCGGCCAAGGAGTTCCGCCCGCGCCGGCACACGGTGGTCCGGGGCGAGACGGTCGCCTGACCCTGCCCCCACTCCCGGGGCAAGCGGGCGGCCGCCGTCAGGAGACGCCGGAGAGCGCGCGCACCACCGCGGAGGCCGGCCGCTTGCCCAGCTGCTCGGCCATCCACACCGAGGTGTCCACCACCCGGTCCAGGTCGACGCCGGTGGAGATGCCCAGGCCCTGGAGCATCCACAGCAGGTCCTCGGTCGCCAGGTTGCCGGTGGCGCTCTTGGCGTACGGGCACCCACCCAGGCCGCCGGCGGAGGCGTCGAAGGTGGTGACGCCCACCTGCAGCGCCGCCACGGTGTTGGCCAGCGCCTGGCCGTAGGTGTCGTGGAAGTGCATGCCGATGCGCTCCGGTCCGACCCCGGCCTCCCCGAACGCCGCGACCATCGCCTGCACGTGGCCCGCGGTGGCCACGCCGATGGTGTCGCCCAGGCTCAGCTCGTCGGCGCCCAGGTCGAGCAACCGCAGGCCCGCCCTGACCACCGCGCCGATCTCCACGCCGCCCTCCCACGGGTCACCGAAGCACATCGACAGGTAGCCGCGCACCGTCATCCCGGCAGCCTTCGCGCGGGCGAACGTCGGCTCGAACATCGCGAACTGCTCGTCGTAGGAGCGGTTGAGGTTCTTCTGCGCGAAGGTCTCGGTGGCCGAGCCGAAGATGGCGACGTGCTCCAGGCCCAGGTCGAGAGCCCGGTCCAGACCCTTCTCGTTGGGCACCAGCACCGGCATCCGCCGGGCGGCGTCGCCGAGGCGCTCGACGAGCAGCCCCATCAGCTCGGCGGCGTCGGCCAGCTGCGGCACCCACTTGGGGTGGACGAAGCTGGTGGCCTCGATGACCGGCAGCCCGGCGTCCAGCAGCCGGGTGATCATCTCCGCCTTCACCGCGACCGGGACGACCGCCTTCTCGTTCTGCAGGCCGTCGCGCGGCCCGACCTCGTAGATCGTCACCCGCTCGGGCATCGGGACGGTGCTCAGCGGCTGCGCCGGGACGGTCATCGGCAGGGCGACGCGGTCGGTACTGGGCTGGCTCATCAGCTCTCCTCGGAAGGCTCCACGGTGAACAACACCGCGCCAAGCGCGACCTGTTCCCCCGCATTGGACCCCACGGCCGTGACGGTGCCGGCGAAGGGGGCCTTGAGCGCGAGCTCCATCTTCATCGCCTCCATCATCCCGAGCGTCTGGTCGGCCTCGACGCGGTCCCCCTCAGCGACCTTCACCTCCAGGACGGTGCCGGGCATCGGCGCGGTGAGCGTGCCGTTGCCGACGGCCGCAGCGGTGTCGGCGAACGGGTCGGCGAAGGCGAAGACGTACCGCTGGCCGCGGTGCACGACCTCGACCTCGTGGCGCCGGGCGACGGCGAGGGCCCGTTCGTCACCGAGCTGGACACGGGTCAGCCCCTTGACCTGCGGGCGCAGGGGCTCGCGCGTGGTCACGCCGGCCGGCACCTCGACCCACTCGTCGAGGTGCACGCGTACGGGTGCGGGCTCGGCACCGGTGCGCCAGCCGTCCGTGCGGAACGGGCTGTCCTCGTCGTGCCGTACGGTCAGCGCCGCCGCCAGGCCCCGGGCCGTCGCCGGGTCGGGGGCGGGCACCGCGTTCCGGTCGAGCCACGCGGTGTCGATCGTCGCGTCGCGGAACTCGTCGCTGGCGGCGAGGGTGCGCAGGAAACCGGTGTTGGTGGTCAGGCCGAGCACCACGGTGTCGTCGAGGGCGTCGAGCAGCGCGGCGCGGGCGGCCTCGCGGTCCTCCCCGTACGCAATGACCTTGCCGAGCATCGGGTCGAAGTGGGTGGAGACGACCTGGCCCGACTCGAGTGCGTGGTCGACGCGTACGTCGGCTCCCAGCACGTCGGTCCACATGCCCCACTGCACGAAGCTGGCGGTGCCGGCCTGCGGCAGGAACCCGTTGAACGAGTCCTCGGCGTAGACCCGGGCCTCGATGGCGTGGCCCTCCAGGGTGACGTCCTCCTGGGCGAAGTCGAGCGCCTCCCCGGAGGCGACCACGAGCTGCATGGCAACCAGGTCGACGTGGGCGCCGCGTACGCGGACGACCTCCTCGGTGACCGGGTGCTCCACCTGGAGGCGGGTGTTCATCTCCAGGAAGTAGAACTCGCCGGTGGCGTTGTCGAGGAGGAACTCGACGGTTCCGGCGTTGGTGTACCCCACCTCGGTGGCGAGCGCGACGGCCGAGGCGGTGATCGCGGCCCGCTGCTCGTCGCTGATGGTCGGCGCCGGAGCCTCCTCCAGCACCCTCTGGTGGCGGCTAGGAGGTGGACTTGGCGGAGGTCTCACATCCGGGTGGGTCGGTGGCCCGTTAGGCTTCGTAGGTGGAGCGGTCGTCGGGGGAATTATCGGACATCAGATAGATAAGGGGACATTCTAGTCCTTCTTATTATGTAACGCCAGACCATAGAAAAGCAGGCAAATTTCTCAAAAGACAGAGCTCTTCTAGAAAGAATCATCTCCGGTTCAACGATAATTGAACTATTGCAGCACGAAAACAACAAATAATAGATAATATGGAACCCACAAACAAACATCTTTACAGCATACCTGAAGCATCGCGGAAACAGCACCTTGGCAATGTTTATTTAATCGCTGAACAATTTAAGGACAAGGCAAATGTTGGGAGGATTTTCAATAATAAATCCGAATACTCTTACTATGTCCCTTACAAGCTTGTCTATCTGAAAGACTTATCAGAGATTGCAGATGAGCCACTCAGGGAAGCCCTGCAAACTCATGGCGCAAATTTAGCCACGCAGGTTTTTATGCCTGACCAGTATGAGCCCTATTTCTTACTTGACCGCTCAGAAGTCGGAGGCCAAGCGGTCTTAGGAAGACAATAGAGAGGGACAACT
>JAZQNT010000214.1:0-4442 GCA_045627505.1 Nocardioides sp. | reverse complement strand
ATTTCCGAGTTCCCCGTCCATCTGACTCCGCTGAGGGATCGCAAGGACGACATCGAGCCACTCGTGCGCAACTTCTGGCATAACATGACGGGCAAGATGCCGACGAAGAGGCAGATCGCCGCGCTTTCTGCCTACGATTATCCGGGCAACGTCCGCGAACTTATCGCTATCCTCAAGCAGGCGAAGGCGCTCGGAGAAGTCGATTTTTGGTATAATTAGAGTGTCTTGAAAGACCTCGAGGCGAAGCACCCGGGCATCGCCGCCCGCCTGCTCGAGGACGGTGCCCTGCGCCGCTTCGTCAACGTCTACGTCAACGACGAGGACGTCCGCTTCCTCGGCGGCCTCGACGCCCCGCTCACCGACGGTGACGAGGTCGTCGTGCTGCCGGCCGTCGCCGGCGGCTGCTGACGTCCCGCCGCGTGACCCGTACCGACCGAACCCACCGCACCACACCCGGAGAGCCCATGAGCCAGCGTCGCACCTTCGTCCTCGTCGACGGCGAGAACATCGACGCCACCCTGGGCAACTCGTTGCTCGGGCGTCGTCCCGCGCCCGAGGAGCGTCCGCGTTGGGAGCGGGTCACCCAGTTCGTCGAGGAGGGCTGGGGCCAGCCGGTCACCGGCCTGTTCTTCCTCAACGCCAGCAACGGGCACCTGCCCGCGCCGTTCATCCAGGCGCTGCTGGCGATGCAGTACCGTCCCGTTCCCCTCTCGGGGCGCTCGGACGAGAAGGTCGTCGACATCGGTATCCAGCGCACGCTGGACGCCCTGGTCGAGCACGAGGACGCCGACGTGGTGCTGGTCAGCCACGACGCCGACTTCGCCGAGCACATCCGCAACCTGGTCGACGGTCGACGCGAGATCGCGCTGATCGGTTTCCGCGAGTTCATGTCCACGCAGCTCACCGGCATCGGGGTCAAGTTCTTCGACCTCGAGGAGGACGTCAACGCCTTCACCCAGCCGCTGCCGCGGGTCAAGATCATTCCGCTCACCCAGTTCGACCCCGAGCAGTTCCTGCGCTGACCCGGGGCTGACCCAGCGCTGGCCTACCCGGGCAGCCGGGCAACCCCACGCATTCGAGAATCCACCCCCATCCCAGAAGCACAGTCCGAAAGGTCCCTCCCGTGCGTCACGCGAACCTGCTCGCCTCCGTCGGCAACACCCCGCTGGTCGGCCTGCCGTCCCTGTCGCCGAGTGAGGACGTCCGGATCTGGGCCAAGCTGGAGGACCGCAACCCGACCGGTTCGATCAAGGACCGCCCGGCCCTCAAGATGATCGAGATGGCCGAGGCCCAGGGCATCCTCACCCCCGGCTGCACGATCCCGGAGCCGACGTCGGGCAACCCCGGCACCTCGCTCGCGATGGCGGCCAAGCTCAAGGGGTACAAGATCGTCTGCGTGATGCCGGAGAACACCTCCGAGGAGCGTCGCCAGCTGCTTGGCATGTGGGGCGCGCGGATCATCTCCTCGCCCGCGGCCGGCGGTTCGAACGAGGCCGTCCGGGTGGCCAAGGGCCTGGCCGCGGAGAACCCGGACTGGATCATGCTCTACCAGTACGGCAACCCGGCCAACGCGCTCGCGCACGAGCAGGGCACCGGTCCGGAGCTGCTGGCCGACCTGCCCGAGATCACCCACTTCGTCGCCGGGCTGGGCACCACCGGCACCCTGATGGGCGTCTCGCGGTTCTTCCGCTCCGCCAAGCCCGAGGTCAAGATCGTCGCCGCCGAGCCCCGCTACGGCGAGCTGGTCTACGGCCTGCGCAACCTCGACGAGGGCTTCGTGCCCGAGCTCTACGACGCCTCCCTGATCGACACCCGCTTCTCGGTGGGGCCGCGCGACGCGGTCAAGCGGGTGCGTGAGCTGCTGGAGAACGAGGGCATCTTCGCCGGCATCTCCACCGGCGCGATCCTGCACGCCGCGATCCGTCAGGCCCAGGCCGCGGTCAAGGCAGGGGAGAAGGCTGACATCGCCTTCGTCGTCGCGGACGCCGGCTGGAAGTACCTCTCCACCGGCGCCTACGAGGGCACCCTCGACGAGGCGGAGGACCGCCTCGACGGCCAGCTCTGGGCCTGAGGACGCCGGGCCCGACCGTGCGAGGGGCCAGCGTCAGCGCGTGAGCCGGAACGGCCCTGCTGCCTCGGGCTCGCTGCCCGGTACCGGTCCCAGACCGATGGTCTGCAGGGCCAGGTTGCCGGCGGCGAGGTTGCGCGCCGGCGGCCGCGCGGTGCCGTAGCCCGGACGCCTGCTCCCGGGGGAGTGCAGCTCCGGGTCGAGGGCGTACAGGTTCGCCCCCCGGGCGATGCCGGGGCCGGCGGCCACCAGGATCACCCGAGAACTCGCCGGGTTGCGCTCGCCGTGCCCGGCGCCCTCGCCCCCGTGGTCACTGGTCAGGACCACCGTGGTCGAGGGTCTGGTGCGGGCCAGGGTACGGAGCACCTTGCCCAGCCGCGCGTCGGTGCGGCGCACTGCGGCCAGGTACTCCGCGGACATGAAGCGGTGGGCGTGGCCGACCTTGTCCGGGGCAGCCAGGTGCACGAAGCGCAGCGCCCGGTCGCGGCTGCGCAGGTCCTTGCGGACGGCGGCCACCACCTGGGTGTCGCTGGAGGTGACGACCGAGCGGTCGATCGCCCGCGGCCACGACCGCTTCCAGAGCGAGAACTTGCTCTTCGCCGCGAAGAGCGCGCTGCTGCCGCCGGCCTCGTGCACCACGCTGAAGATGGAGGACACCGGCTCGCCGGCCGCCCGCCGGACCGCGGCAGGTCGGGTGCGGGAATCGTTCCAGGTGACCCCGTGGCCACCCTTCGCGGCGGCGATGCGACGTCCGGTGACCATCCCGGTGTGGTTGGGCAGGGTGCGGGTGAGCTCCACCGCCGTCCGGGCGTTGCGGGTGCCGGTCCCGGTGGCCAGCAGTCGGGTGATGTGCGGGGCGCCCTTCGCCCCCAGCCGGGTGACCGCGTCCGGGTTGAGCCCGTCGATGGAGACCAGCAGGACGCTGCCGCGCAGGGTCCGGGGCGGTGCCGGGCGGGGGGCCTTGCTCGGGGACGACTGTACCGCTGGGTCGGGTGCTGAGTCGGATGCTGGGCTGGGCGAGGTGCGCGCGGAACCGGCGCCCCGGTCCGTGTCGCCACAGGCGGCGAGACCTGCGCCCGTCGTCACCAGCAGGAGCCCGCCCAGTAGGAGCCGGCCCAGCAGGGGCGCGAGGGCCCTCGCGGCGGCGCGTGAAGATCCTCTTTCGGGGTGCAACATCCCTTCACCGTAGGCGGGTCCGCGGCCCGAGGCGAGCACCTCGTAGTGCCCGGACGTGGCGAGGGCCACGTCATGAGATGTGCGTACTCCTGATGTGGGCCGGCTGTGGGTGGACTTAACCTTGCCCGGTGACGTCGCGGTCTGCGGTCTCACCGCGCAACGTCACTGGAAGGAGAGGCATGAGGCTCACCGTCGTGGGGTGCTCCGGTTCGTATCCGGGGCCCGACTCCCCGGCCAGCTGCTACCTGCTGGAGAGCGAGCACGAGGGCCGCACCTGGCGCGTCCTGCTCGACCTGGGTTCCGGTGCGCTGGGGACGCTCCAGCGCTACGCCGACCCGCTGGCGATCGACGCCGTGTTCCTCTCGCACCTCCACGCCGACCACTGCCTCGACCTCTGCGGGTACCACGTGCTGCGGCGCTACCACCCGAACGGACCGGCGCCGATCCTCCCGGTCTGGGGGCCCGAAGGCACCGCCGACCGGATGGCGCGCGCCTACGACCTCCCCACCGAGCCGGGGATGAAGGAGGAGTTCGACTTCCGCGTCTGGGGCGAGGAGCCGGTGACCGTCGGGCCGTTCACCGTCCGGCCCTTCCCGGTGGTGCACCCGGTCCCGGCCTTCGCGCTGCGGGTCAGCGCGGACGGTCGCACCCTGGGCTACAGCGGTGACTGCGGTCCCTGTGACGGCCTCGCGCGCGCCGTCGATGGCGTCGACCTGCTCCTGGCAGAGGCCTCCTTCGAGGAGGGCGTCGAGAACCCCGGGCAGCTGCACATGACCGGCAAGGAGTGCGCCGAGCTGGCGATCTCGGCCGGGGTGGGGGAGCTCGTGCTCACCCACATCCCGCCGTGGCACGACCCGAAGGTGGTGCACGCCGAGGCCGAGGCGCTGTGGACGGGCCCGTTGTCGCTGGCCCACTCCGGCGCCGTCTACGAGGTCTGAGCACCCGACGGCCGGGGTCCCGGCGCGCCGCCGTGCGAGCCGGGTGACGATCGTCACCGGGAGTAGGGCAGGCTATGTGCCCATGATCACCGTCCAGGGTCTCACCAAGCAGTACGGGGCGTTCCGCGCCGTCGACGACGTCACCTTCACCGCCCAACCGGGCCGCGTCACCGGGTTCCTCGGCCCGAACGGCGCCGGGAAGTCCACCGCGATGCGCATGATGGTCGGCCTGACCGTCCCCACCTCGGGCAGCGCGACCA
>JAZQNT010000213.1:0-2644 GCA_045627505.1 Nocardioides sp. | reverse complement strand
CCACGGAGCGCCGACTCCGGGAGCGGCGGGAGCTCGCGCGTCTGCTCGTAGTCAGACATCTGGGCGATGCGGCGCACGTGCCGCTCGTCGTTCGTGAACGGGGTCTTGAGGAAGATGTCGATGAAGCGGGTCATCTCCTCGATGGTGTGCTGGCGCCCACCGACGGAGATGACGTTCGCGTCGTTGTGCTCCTTGGCCAGGGCTGCGGTGTCATCGTTCCAGACGAGCGCGGCGCGAATGCCCTGCACCTTGTTGGCAGCCATCTGCTCGCCGTTGCCGGAGCCACCGATCACGATGCCGAGGCTGTCGAGCCCCTCGGCACGCTCGGCGGCCACACCCTCGGCCGCACGGAGGCAGAAGACCGGGTAGTCGTCGAGGGCGTCGTAGATGAACGGACCGTGGTCGACGGCCTCGTAGCCGTTGTCGACGAGCCAGTTGAGCAGGTGGTCCTTGAGTTCGAGGCCAGCGTGGTCGGAGCCGATGTGAACGCGCATGCCCCCATTCTCTCAGATGAACTGACGCAGGAACGAGGCCACCTGACGCATGAGTGGCTCCGCCTGGTCGAAGGCCTCGGGGTGCCTCCAGAAGCCGTGCACCAGCCCCAGGTAACGGGTCCCGGTGACCTCAACGCCTGCCTCGGCGAGCAGCGCCACCAGTCGCTCCCCGTCGTCGCGGCACGGGTCGTGCTCTGCCGTGATGACCAGCGTGGGCGGCAGGCTGGCCAGCCGGGCGCTGCGCAGCGGGGCGAGGTCCGGGTCCACGAGGTCGGCTGGCGAGGAGGCGTACTTCTCCCAGTACCAGAGCGCCTCCGCGCGCCCGAAGCCGTGGTTCTCCTCGTGGTAGGAGGGCAGGTCGGCCGTCGGGTCGAGGAACGGGTAGAGCAGCGCGACCGCGGAGAAACGTCCCGGATGGCGCAGCGCCGCGACCAGCGCCAGGTTGCCGCCGGCCGAATCGCCGTGGACGAAGAGCGGCACGTCAGCCGGCAGACCCAGCTCCCCCAGACCGCCGGCATCGAGCCAGCGCACCACGGTCGAGACGTCGTCGGGGGCGGCGGGGAACCGGTGCTCTGGCGGGCGGCGGTACTCCACGCTCAGCATCGCCATTCCGGACCGGTTGGCGAAGCGCCGGACGCTGGCGTCATGCACCTCGACGTCGTTGAGCACGAAGCCGCCGCCGTGCAGGTGCAGCACCAGACCCGGTGGGGCTCCCTCCCCCGGCCGGTAGAAGCGCACCGGCACGCCGCCAGCCCGGCCAGCCCAGCCAGCGCTGCCCTCCACGACGGCGACGTGCTCGCTGACGTGTGCCACGTGCTCGCGTCCCGCAGCCAGCGCCGCCTCGCGGTCGGCCCGTCGTTCGTCCTCCCAGGAGTACCCGGGATCGGTGACCGAGGGCTGGAGCTGCGACGCCCTCACGGCCTCGCGCGACTGCGGGGTGAGCGCCATGGTTCGTCCTCTCCTCGGTGGCCGGGTCCGCCGGACCGGACCGACTGGTCTCAGCGTGCCATCAACGCGTCCATCGCCACGGCCAGCGCGGCGGCCACCCGGAAGTCGACGCGCGGGTCCGGCACCACGACCTCGTAGGAGTCACGGATCGAGAACCCGCGGGTCACCGAGAGCAGCGGGTTGCCGTTGCTGTCGGCGTAGTCGAAGTGGATCGGTAGCGGGAGGTCGACGAAGCGACGCAGCAGCGCCACCGGCATCGAGCGCTCCTGACCGGTGCCGACGTATCCGGGACCCTCCACGTGGAAGGTCGAGCGCAGCAGGCTCGCGCCGAAGTCCTTGCGGAAGAAGCCGATCTGCACGCCGTCGGCGTCCCGGACGTCGTACCCGGCGTTGAGGTCGACCACCTGGCGCGCCTTGAACCCGAAGACGGGCGTGGTGCGCGAGGTGTCGGCGAAGAAGGTGACCTGCTCCTTGAACGCGAACCGCTTCTGCTCGGCGAAGGCCAGCAACTGCCCAGGCTTGCCGTCGGGGGTGGGGGCGAGGACGTCGTAACGGTTCACCAGCATGGTGATGTGCTGCTTCACGAAGAAGCGCGGAAGGTGCGTCGGTTCCATGGCCGGGACATTAGGCGGCCCGGGCCCGGAATGCGCAGTCGGTGCCGCCCTCGCGGAGGACGACACCGACTGCGGCGTGCTGCTGGCCCAAATTCACTGGCCCAGATTCACTGGCTCGAGTTCAGAGGCCGAGGCGCTCCAGCTCCTCGTCGACCAGAGCGGGGTCGAGCTTGGTGAAGACCGGGGTGGGCTTGGTGATCGGCGTGCCGACCACGACCTCCTGGCGGCCCCACGAACGGATGCCGGAGTAGTCGCCGGTGATGATCGGGTACGAGCGTCCCTCGATGTCGAGGTCGTCGACCTCCTCGATCTGCGGCATCGGCTGGACGTCGCCCGCGCCGCCGAGGACCCTGTCGATCTCGTTGGCGGTGAACGGCAGGAACGGGCTGAGCAGCGTGTTGAGGTCAGCCACGCACTGGGCCATGACGTGCAGGACGGTGCCCAGGCGTTCCGGGTCCTCCTTGATCTTCCACGGCTCGGAGTCGGTGACGTACTTGTTGACGTCGGCCACCGCGCGCATCGCCTCGTTGATCGCGTTGCGCATCCGGTTGCGCCCGATCAGGTCACCCACCGTGTCGAATGCCTTCA
>JAZQNT010000212.1:0-2956 GCA_045627505.1 Nocardioides sp. | reverse complement strand
CCGACTTATGTTGCTAATCGCCAATGCCATTGTCAAACTCCTTTCTTGGCCAAACCGTCATGCAGTGCCTCCGGTCTCAGCCGGCCGCGGCGTCGCAGGCCTGGGCGGCCAGGGCCCGGACGACGTCAGCACGACCCTCGCGCACGTAACGCTGGGCCTGCACCGGGGCGTCGGTCGAGGCGAGCCACGCGTCGGCCTTCTCCACCAGGGAGCTGGATCCCACCGACTTGGGGAAGCCGTACTCCAGGACGATCGAGGCCTTGTGGAATCCGAGCACCTCCACCAGCGTCGAGGCGGCCTCGAAGTAGGTGTCGACGTAGGGCTCGACGACCTCGTCCTGGCCGCTGCGGAAGATGGAGAGGACCATCTCCCGGGAGGTGGCGTTCGGGGTCTTCGGGTCCATGATCGCGGTCCACCCGGCGGCCTTGGCCTCCGGCGTGGGCTGTGCGACGCGGGCTGCCGCGGCCGACTCCTTGCCGGAGATGGTGGTGTCACGGGCCAGCTCGGCGTCGATCTCGACGTCGGTGAAGCGGCCCGCGGCGGCCAGCGCGATCACCAGGCTCCAGCGCAGGTCCTGGTCGACCTCCAGCCCCTCGAACGACACCGAGCCGTCGAGCAGTCCGGCCACCTCGGCCAGCGCGGCGTCGGAGTGGGCCGCTGCGGCGTACTGGCGCACGAAGGTGAGCTGGTGGTCGCTGCCCGGCTCGGCGGCCAGGGCCAGGGCGCGCAGCCCCTGCTCCCACTCGGCCTTGAGCGCGGCCCGGTGCTCCGGGGCGGAGTACTGGGCGACGGCCAGGGCTGCGTAGGCCGGCACGCGGGACAGGCCCCACGCGTCGGTCTCGGAGCCGATGTTCGCCAGCACCAGACGGACGTAGTCGCGGGCCGGCATCTCGGCGTCGCGGGTCATGTCCCACACGGCGCCCCACACGAGCGCGCGGGCCAGGGAGTCCTCCATGTCGGCCAGGTGCGCCAGCGCGGTGGCCCGGGAGCGCTCGTCCAGCCTGATCTTGGCGTAGGCGTGGTCGGCGTCGTTGAGCAGCAGCAGGTCGGGCTGGACCTTGCCGTTGAGTTCGGCCAGCGGGGTCTCGGCGCCCGCGACGTCCACCTCGAGGTACTCGCGGCGGACCAGCTTGCCCTGCTCCCCGAGGTCGTAGAGGCCGATGCCCAGACGGTGGCGGCGCAGGGTGGGCTGCTCGTCGATCGCGCTCTGCAGCACCGAGAACGAGGCGTAGGTGCCGTCCTCGGCCAACGTGAACTCCGGACGCAGCGTGTTGACGCCCGCGGTCTGGAGCCACTCCGCCGCCCAGCTCTTGAGCTCGCGACCCGAGGCCTGCTCCAGTGCGGAGAGCAGGTCGTCGAAGGTGGCGTTGGCGAACTGGTGGTCGGCGAAGTACTGGCGCAGGCCGGCCAGGAAGGGCTCCAGCCCGACCCAGGCCACCAGCTGCTTGAGCACCGAGGCGCCCTTGGCGTACGTGATCATGTCGAAGTTGACCTCGACGGCGTGCAGGTCGACGTTGTCGGCCGCCACGGGGTGGGTCGAGGGCAGCTGGTCGGCGCGGTAGCCGGTGAGCTTGCGGGCGTTGGCGAAGCCGGTCCACGCCTCGGTGAACTCGGTGGCCTCGGCCTCGCACCAGTAGGAGCTCCACTCGGCGAACGACTCGTTGAGCCACAGGTCGTCCCACCACTGCATGGTCACCAGGTTGCCGAACCACATGTGGGCCATCTCGTGGATGATCGTGGAGGTCCGCTGCTCGTAGAAGGAGCGCGGCTGGCGCGAGCGCGGCAGGTACTCGTCGCGGAAGGTCACGCACCCGGCGTTCTCCATCGCGCCCATGTTGTACTCCGGCACGTAGAGCTGGTCGTACTTGCCGAACGGGTAGGGGAAGCCGAACTTCTCCTCGAAGAAGGCGAACGACTTCTTGGTGACGTCCACCAGGTTCTCGACGTCCATGACCTCGGCCAGCGACTGGCGGCAGTAGTGACCCAGCGGGATCGTGCCGTGCGCGCCCTCGTAGACGTCCTGCACCTCGTGGTACTCACCGGCCACGACGGCGGTGATGTAGGTGGACATCCTCTGCGTGGGGGCGAAGCGCCACACGGCCTTCCCCGCGCCGACGGGCTCGGGGGTGGGCGTGGGGGAGTTGGAGACGACCTTCCAGTGCTCCGGTGCGGTCACGGTGAAGGTGAAGACCGACTTCAGGTCGGGCTGCTCGAAGGTGGTGTAGACGCGACGCGCATCCGGCACCTCGAACTGGGAGTAGAGGTAGACCCGGTCGTCGGCCGGGTCGACGAAGCGGTGCAGACCCTCGCCGGTGTGCGAGTAGGCGCAGTCCGCCTTCACGACCAGGACGTTCTCGGCCGCCAGGTCGTCCAGCTGGATGCGACTGTCGGCGTAGACGGTGGCCGGGTCGAGGGGGCGGCCGTTGAGGGTGATCTCGTGGACGACCGCGTCCACCAGGTCGGCGAAGGTGCTCGCGCCGGGGGTGGTGGCGCTGAAGGTGAGGGTGGTCGTCGACCCGAAGGTGTCTTCGCCGGTGGTGAGGTCGAGTTCGATCGCGTACGAGGTCACGTCCAGGAGGGCGGCACGCGCGGCCGCCTCGTCCCTGGTGAGGTTGGTTCCGGGCATGACCCGATCATGTCACCACCGAGGGGCCACGTGCAGGGGCCGTGGCAGCCCACCTGCCCGACCACCTGCCCGACCACTGGGTCGTCCGCCAGGCCGAGCGGAGCGTCGTGGTTCGCCTCAGTCCGCCGGCGGCGCGGAGCGAACCTGCACGTCACGGGAATGGACGTCGCCCCCCTCTGGTTGACTCCCGGTGTGACTGAGACCACCGTTTCCCCCGTCCAGGCCGACACCGAGCGCGACACCGCCGACTTCTGGTTCGACCCGCTGTGCCCCTTCGCGTGGATCACCTCCCGGTGGATCCTCGAGGTGGAGAAGGTGCGCGCGGTCGAC
>JAZQNT010000211.1:0-3679 GCA_045627505.1 Nocardioides sp. | reverse complement strand
GCAGACAGATCCTTACCTTTCTGGTATGAGCCTGTTCCGCACCAAGAGCATCGAGCAATCGATCGCCGACACCGATGAACCCGGTCAGAGACTCAAGCGCAACCTCGGGGCGCTGGACCTGACCGTCTTCGGCGTCGGCATCATCGTCGGAGCCGGCATCTTCGTCTACACCGGCACGGTCGCCGCGACGAACGCCGGTCCCGCCATCGCCATCTCGTTCCTGGTGGCCGGCCTGGCCTGCGCCCTGGCGGCGCTCTGCTACGCCGAGTTCGCCTCGACCGTCCCGGTCGCGGGCAGCGCCTACACCTACTCCTACGCGACGTTCGGTGAATTCGTCGCGTGGATGATCGGGTGGGACCTCGTCCTTGAGTTCACCCTGGCCGGAGGCGCGTTGGCCTCCAGTTTCTCCGGGTACCTGCAGACGCTGCTCGACGGCACGCCGTTCGAGGTGCCCACCGCGCTCGGGTCGGCCACCGAGGGCGTGGTGAACCTGCCTGCGATGGTGCTGGCGTTGCTGATGACGCTGGTGCTGGTGCGGGGTGCCAAGATCGCCAGTCGGGTCAACCAGGTGGTCGTCGCGATCAAGCTGAGCGTCGTGGCCCTGGTGATCGTGATGGGCATCGGCTACGTCAAGACGGCCAACTGGGTGCCGTTCGTCCCCGACTCCCAACCTGCCCCCGCGGGCGAGGGCGGTTTTCTCTACCAGCCCCTCATCTCGAGCCTCTTCGGCGTGGAGCCGGCGGTCTTCGGCTGGGCCGGCGTGATGGCCGGGGCGGCCGTGGTCTTCTTCGCCTTCCTCGGGTTCGACGTCGTGGCCACGGTCGCGGAGGAGACGCGCAATCCTCAGCGCAACGTGCCGATCGGCATCCTGGCCTCGCTGGCCATCGTGACCACGCTCTACGTCGCGGTCAGCCTGGTGATCACCGGCATGCAGTCCTACACCGACATCGACCCGGCCGACCCGGCGCCGCTGGCCACCGCCTTCACCGCCGTCGGGCAGGACTGGGTCGGTGACGTGATCGCGGTGGGCGCGACCATCGGTCTCACCGTCGTGGCGATGCTGCTGATCCTCGGTCAGAGCCGCGTCTTCTTCGCGATGGCGCGTGACGGGCTGCTGCCACGCGGTATGGCCAAGGTGCACCCGCAGTGGGGCACCCCGTACCGGATCACCGCCGTGACCGGTGTGGCGGTCGCCGTGCTCGCCGGCTTCGTCGACTTCGCCACCCTGGGCCACCTCGTCTCCATCGGTACCCTGTTCGCCTTCCTGCTCGTCGCCATCGGTGTCGTGGTGCTGCGCCGAACCCGTCCCGACCTGCCGCGTGCCTTCCGGGTCAAGGGGCTGCCGGTGGTGGCCACCGCATCGGTGCTGCTGAGCCTCTACCTGATGCTCAACCTGATCGGTGAGACCTGGCTGCGGTTCGGCGTCTGGATGCTCGTCGGGTTCGTCGTCTACTTCGCCTATGGCCGACGCCACTCGCGGCTCGGGTTGCGCGAGGAGGCGGAGCACGCGACCGTGCACCCCACGGCCGACGTCCACGCCGTCACCGAGCGTTCGTGACCTGACGCAGAAGCGGGTGCAGCGCGATCGCGCTGCACCCGCTTCTGTGTTGCTGGGGACGCGCCCCAGACCCTCCGGATCAGCCGTCCATCGGGTCGCCGAACGGGACGACGAAGGTGTCGTCCAGCGTACCGATGTCCGAGACCAGCTCCCGGCAGGTCACGGTGGCGGCCCCGACCGGTGCGTCGCACTGCAGGACGGCGGCGGAGGTGGCACTGTCTAGCTCCTCGCTCGGGTCCCCGGGCACCGCCAGCGCGAGGAAGCTGTCGGCGTCGATCCACCGGTAGCCCACCGAGAACGCATAGCCTTCCGGGGCCAGCGGGCGCACGGCGCCGGTGGCCACGTCCACGACTGCGCCGCGGTCCGGTCCGGACTCACCCACCACCAGGGACGCGTCGGTGCTCAGCGCCAGCGCCGCCCAGAGGTTGAACGTGGACCCGGTGGTCAGGCTGGGCCCCACCCGCCCGACGGGATCTGCGCCGTCCGGCCGTGCGACGCTGAGCACCTGGCCGTTGACCACGGCGGGCACCGACATCTCCGCCTGCCACTCGCCGAGCGGCTCGTAGGTCACGGAGCGGGCCGAGTCCTCGCCGTCGTGGTTCTGCTCGGAGGACAGGGTGCGGACCAGCTGACGGCCGCGGTGCAGGTAGACCTGCCCCCTGTCCACGGCGACCAGGTGGTCCTTGGCGGAGCCGAAGCCGATGCCGGCGGCGGGGGAGTCGGAACCGTGGTCGAGCGCGACCACCCCGGCCCCGCCGTCGTCGGTGGTGCCGGAGCCGATCCAGGCGACGACGTCACCGTCGGTGCGCAGCTCCTCCCGGTTCGGCGCCACGGTGCCCACGCGTTCGGGCTGCTGGTCCGAGCGCGGGGAGTCGAACGTCATCGACCAGACGGCCCGGTCGGCGTCGGACCAGACGATCCCGTGGTCGCTCTGGATCAGCGTCACCACCGGAGCGGCCACCCGCACCGTGGCGTGATCGACGTGGATCTCGGCCCCCCGCGCCCAGACGATCGGTGCGGTCGACTCGGAGGCGGCCGGTGCGGGGCTGGGACCCGGGCCGAGCTGGGTGAGGAGCACCGAGGAGGTGGCGACGGCAGCCACGGCCAGCCCCACCGTCAGGGCGCCGGTGGCGCGACGTCGCCGCCGCAGACGGTTGCCGCGGGTCATGACCTCACCCAGGTCGAGGTGGTCCCCGCCGGCTCGTTCGGCTCGTTCGGTCAGTGCATGGCGCAGGTCGGTGCTCATCGCGTGGACTCCTTCGCGGATGCCGGCACGTCGGTCGCGTGCGGCCGGTCGGACAGGTCGAGGTCGGGGACGAGCAGGCGCAGCTTCTTCAGGCCGGCGCTCACCTGGCTCTTCACGGTGCCCGGCGCACATCCCATGAGGCGTGCGGTGTCGGCCTCCGAGAGGTCGTCGTAGAAGCGGTGCACCAGCACCGCGCGTTGGCGCGGGGGCAGCGCTTCCAGCGCGCGCCAGAGGCGGTCACTCTCGCCGATCGTGTCCTCGTGGCCGGCCTGGGTCGGCTCCGCGCCCTCGGGAACCGACGTCGAGGGACGCTCGCCGCGCCAGCTCCGGCGGCGGTACCAGCTGATCGCCGTGTTGGTCATGGTCCGGCGGGCGTAGGCCTCGGCGCGCTGCGGGTCCTTGATCCGGGGCCACGCGGCCCAGGTGCGGGTGAGTGCCTCCTGGACGAGGTCCTGGGCGAGCCCGCGTTCCCCGACCAGGAGGTACGCGGTGCGCTGCAGGGCGGCTCCTCGGGCCGCCACGAAGTCGGAGAACACCTCGGCAGCGTCGGGCGCGCGGGTCTGTGGTCGTGGCACGGGTCCCCTCGGGGCTTCGGGACGAACGATCTCGGCTGTCGTCATGCCACTACCGACGCACGGGGGCCCGTGCCGGTTCGTCGTCGCGCTGACTTTTCTGCTCATCGTGCCCCGGAACGCCGCAGGGCGTCCGGCTGATGGCCGGACGCCCTGCGGATCGTCCCGGAGGGGACGGGTGGAGCGGGTCGATCAGTGGAAGCGCTTGCCGTTGACCTTCTCGGAGGTGCCGGAGGCGTCGAGCAGCATGGTCAGGCCACCGTTCCAGAACGAGAACCCGGCACCGGTGATCATCGCGAGAAG
>JAZQNT010000210.1:0-2150 GCA_045627505.1 Nocardioides sp. | reverse complement strand
TGGCGATCGGGGCCCACATCATCGGGCCGAATGAGCCCCGGGCGTTGAGCACCTGACCGACCAGGGTGAACATCCCGTAGAAGAACACCTGCGGCAGGCACCACCGGGCCAGCGTGGTCGTGGAGTCCAGCGCGGCGGCCTTCTCCGGCTCGTACCACTCGGAGTCGAGGAACAGGTGCAGCAGCTGCGGCGCGAGGACTACGAGCAGCACGGTGACGCCGCCCAGGAAGAGCAGCCCGAGCGTCATGATCCGGTGGGTGTAGGCGTCCCCGCCGTCCGGGTCGTTCTTGATCGCCCGCACCAACTGAGGCACCAGCACCGCGTTGAAGACACCGCCGGCCAGCAGGATGTAGAGCATGTTGGGCACGGTGTTGGCCAACGTGAACGCGTCGGCCGCCACGCCCACGCTGCCCAGGGCGGCGGTGAGCAGGATGGAGCGGAAGACCCCGGAGAAGCGGGAGAACAGGGTGCCGGCCGCCATCAGCGCGCTGGAGGCGAGGATCGACTGCTTGGCCCGGGTGGGTGGCACGTCCGTGCTCGGGACGACCGGGCCCGCGGGTGCGTGCGCGGCACCGCCGGTCCCTTCCTGGTCCGCAGGCTCCTGCACGTCGCCGGAGGGCACCGGCACCTCCAGGGGCCGGGTCGCCGGTGACCTCAGCGCCTCAGGCTGCTGGTCTCCGTCGGTGGGACCGCTGCTGCTCATACGACTCCTTGCTCACGACGTGAGGCCAGTCCTCTGCGGAAGAACCGGAGGGCGATGGCGCCGAAGAGGACGGCGGCACCTCCGCCGATCACCAGCCACAGGAAACCGGACACCTGGGAGGAACGGACCTGGAAGGTGTCCCCGGCTCCGGTCGCCCGGCCCTCGCGGGTGCTGACCTGGAGGCTAACGGAGGAGACGCCCTGCTGGACGCGCTCGGCCTCCAGCAGCAGCCGGGTCCGGGACCGGGGCGCGATGGAGACGTCCTCGGGACCGGAGATCTGGATCGTGTCGCCGGAGACGGCCTCGACCCGGACGGTGACGGGCACGGCGAGGCCGTTGCTCAGCGTCGCGCCCATCCGGCCGCCGGAGCCCGACAGCGTGACCACGGACGGCCCCTGGACGTCGACCTCGTCGATCATCTTCCGCAGTGCCCGGCGGGCCTGCTGGGTGCGGTCACGGCTGGCGGAGGGGTTGTTCCGGGCCTCGTACGACAGGCTCGTGCGGGCCACGTCCGCGGCTTGGACGTCGAGCCCGGCCGGATGGGTCAGCATGGCCTCGAGCAGGGTCCCGTTGTTCTGGAGGGCACGCGCCGCGCGGACGTTCGCGCGGGGCAGCAGGGCCTCGCGCTGCGGGCTGTCGAAGTTCAGGGCGGACGGGGGTAGGACCACCTCGTCACGGGCCGCGGTGGTGGCTGCGACCGACAGGGGCACGTCGCGCAGACCGCCCTCGTCGAACAGGCGGACGAACTCGGCGGCACCGAGGTCGGCCTCCCAGCTGGAGGGCGGGAGGACGACCATCGTGGATCGGTCCCCACCGAGGCCCCGCAGCGCGGCTTCACTCAGTGCCCGCTGGCGCACCGCCACCGCGGCCCCCGGGTCCTCGGGGCCGGGACCGCCGTCGGACGCGCCGCCGGAGGTGGTCACGAACCGCAGGCCCTGGATCGTGCCGGCGCCGGGCACGGGCGAGGTGCTGCCCGTGCTGAGCGCGTCGTCCTGCAGGAGCAGCAGGGTCTCGGGCAGCAGGTTGGCCAGCGCGCCCTCGGCGAGCGTGCCGTCCACCGGGGCCACGGCCGGGGTGGCCTGCACACCGAGCGACTCGAGCACCTCGAGCCCGCGCCGCTGGGCGGGCGCCACCGAGTGCGGGGACTGGCGGCTGACCGCCGAGACGTCGATGTCGCCGTACGGCAGCGCGTGCACGTCGGTGCCGGTCGCGGAGAGCACGGCCACGAACTCGTCCAGCCAGGTCCGCGCGACCCGGGCGACGCTCGGGGGGTCGTCCGGCTCGGGGTCGCTGGCGTCGGGCTCCGCAGGGGGCGTGGGGGACGGGGAGAGGGTGGCGTGCGGGCTAAATCTGCAAATATAGTTGGACAAACTATGAAGTTAAATCCTCATGGTGATTCAGCAATATATGATACTATGGCTCGAATGAGTAGAGGTTATGGTGCTTT
>JAZQNT010000209.1:0-4455 GCA_045627505.1 Nocardioides sp. | reverse complement strand
CTGTATGAAACTGCCTGGAAGCTGCTCGCTGTACAGTGAGTCCGGCATGATGAGGTTTCCGTAGTCGAAATACAACTTGGAAGCGATCTCTTCGATGGTTGCATTGATCAGAACATCCTGCCTGTCCAGAATAATGATAGGAAGTCGGAGGCCAAGCGGTCTTAGGAAGACAATAGAGAGGGACATCTCCTTGGCTCACAGAACGACATGGCTACGATCCGACTTGGCATGATGAGGTTTCCGTAGACGAAATACAACTTGGAAGCGATCTCTTCGATGGTTGCATTGATCAGAACATCCTGCCTGTCCAGAATAATGATAGGGTCGATGATGCTCTCCAAGTCACGTACCTGATGTGTGGAGATTATGATCGTGCTGTTTTCGGAAGTGTATTTTGTGATAGCTTTCCTGAATTGGCGTACCGGACGGGCCCCCTCGGCGCACCATGTGGTGGGTCGTGAGGCGTCAGCCCTGTTGCGCTCGCGCCGCGTTGCGACGGCCGATCAGCACTCCGGCGACGATCAACAGCACACCGCCGATGCCCAGGACCAACGGGAGGACGATTCGGACGAGCATGAGCATGGTGGGCTTGCCGCCGTACTCGTCCACGTTGGCCTGGACGGTCTCGTCGGAGAACCGGACGTCGGCGTTCGTCAGGGTGACACGGTCCTCGCCCTCGAACTGCAGGGTGGCGCGCTGCTCCTCGGTGCGGTCCATGACCACTCCGGTCGCAGGCTCGACCCAGAAGGTGCGGGTGTTGGCGTAGGTGCGGTCTGCGATCAGGTTGCCCTTACCGACCTCGCCGACGACCGAGGCGGGCACCTCCATCGTGGTCCAGACCGTCGGCTCGATGACCTGCCTGAAGACGTAGGTCTTCACTCCCTTGACCTCGTCCTCCTCAACAAACTTCGCGGGGAACGTCTTCTTGAGGGTGCTGTCCCACCAGCCATAGTCCTTCTTCTCGGTCCGGAACGGGAACTTGAAGATCTGTCCCTCGAACTTGACCGCCTGGGCGTTGCCCTGCTCCTGCTCGGAGTAGGCGTCACAGCAGTCAACGGCCGCACCCGTGTGCTGGTCGAAGGGAACCTGCTCGATGCTGGCGCTGCGCATCACCCCGTCGGCGGAGTAGGTGGAGGTGGCGTTCTTCCACACGGCGACGCCCCCGCCCTCCTTCTCGGCGGCCGCGACGTCACCCAGGACGTTCGCGGTCACGGTGACATCGGTGTTGATCTCGCTGAGTGAACCAATGTCGAAGACCGTGGCGTTCTTACCGATGAGCGTGGACTTCGCCTCCTGGTCGAGCGGCGCCACCGCGACCTTCGGGTACACGTAGACGTTCATCATGACGCCCAGGACAACCAGGAATCCTCCGACACCCGACAGGATCGGGCCCAACTTTCCTCGCACTCTCGTGCTCCCTCCAGACATGTGCATGGCGACCGAGTAGCCGCACGCTACCAGTCAGTTCTCAAATTAGTGACCCGGACCACAGTGCGAGGCCAAGGCGTGTTTCCGAGAGGATCAAGCTCGCTTGCGGAGCACCATCCACAGGTTCCAGGTGAGGACCTCCCGCAGCCCGGGAACCTGCAGCAGGTGCCTGCTCGCCGGAGGAAGGTACCGCGGTCGCATCTCGAGCACCTCCAGGTCGTCCCGAGTGTTGGCCCAGGCCAGACCCTCGGTCACGGTAGCGGCGAACATCGACCTCCCGTAGACGTTCTTCGGAGGATGTCCGTGGCGTCGTTCATAACGGCGCGCGGCCCGATCCCCTCCCAACAGGTGCCAGGGGGACGTCTCGTGCCCGCCCCACGGTCCGTACCACGCGGTGTAGGAAAGCACCACGTGCCCGCCCGGACGCACCACTCGGGCGATCTGGTCCGCAGTCGCGGAGAGGTCCGGGACGTGCTCCAGCATGTTGGACGAGAACCCGATGTCGACCGAGGCGTCCGCGAGGGGCGCCTGTTCGGCGCGCGCCACCACCGACAGCGGATGGTCAACACCATGGGCCACCACTTCCTCGTGGTCGAGGTCCACCACCAGGGACGTCGCCCCCGCCTGCTCGAACGCCTGGGAGTAGAAGCCCGCTCCCCCACCGAAATCGGCCACCAAGGACCCGGACAGCTTCATGTGCTGTTCCATGAGCCAGACCGTGTCTGCGGCAATGAGGCCGTAGAATCCCTCAGGGTCGGTCTGCTCGGTGAGGAACGATCGGAAGAGTTCCACGGAGCGCCGCCAGTCGTCCTTGCGCATGGCTGAACTACGTATGGCCGATTTTGATGTGGTTTGCGTCACGCGGCGGATGCTACCCTCCGGTAATCGTCACTGGGAGGGAGACCAAGTGGTGGCCACCAATTCGTCTGGCGCCGATGAGCGCCTGCCCCACGTCGTAGTCCTGAACTGGCGAGACCCCTGGCACCCCGAGGGCGGCGGTTCGGAGATCTACCTCGCCCAAGTCACCCGGAGGCTGGCGGCCCAGGGCAGGAAGGTCACCTTCTTCACCGCCATGTACGAGGGGGCGGCAGCGCGGGAGACCGTGGAGGGCGTGCACTACGTCCGGCTCGGCGGGAACATGACGGTCTACGTGTTCGCGGCCCTGATGCTGCTGACCCGCCGCTTCGGTCGCGTCGACCAGGTCCTCGAGGTGCAGAACGGGATGCCGTTCCTGGCGCGCCTGTTCACCAGGGCGCGGGTGATCGTGCTCGTCCACCACGTGCACCGTGAACAGTGGCCGGTCGTCGGATGGCTCCTGGCCAAGGTGGGCTGGTTCATGGAGTCCCGGGTCGCGCCGCTGGTGAACCGGCGGACCTCCTACGTGGCGGTCAGCCAGGTGACGGCGGACGAGCTGGCGGGCCTCGGCGTCGATCCGCAGCGGATCAGGATCGCCTACAACGGCGTACCTCCGGTGCCGCCCTTCGAGCCACAGGAGCCGACGCCGCACCCCAGCCTGGTGGCGCTGAGTCGGCTGGTGCCGCACAAGCAGGTCGAGCACGCGGTGCGCACCCTGCACGCGCTGCGCGAAGAGATCCCCGACGCGACCCTGACGGTGATGGGCGACGGGTGGTGGGCCGACGAGCTGGCTGCGCTGGTCGCCGACCTGGGCCTCGAGGACCGCGTCCGGCTCCTGGGGTTCGTGGACGACCAGACCAAGTTCACCGAGCTCTCCCGTGCCTGGGTGCATGTGATGCCTTCGTTGAAGGAGGGCTGGGGCCTGTCCATCGTCGAAGCCGCCCACGTCGGGGTCTCCTCGATCGCCTACTCCTCCGCCGGAGGCGTGGCCGAGTCGATCCTCGACGGCGTCACCGGCCTGCTGGCCAGTGACCAGGAGGACTTCACCGACTGCGTCCGCACCCTCCTCACCGACCACGCGATGAGGCGCAGCATGGGGGCGAAGGCACGGTTGCGCAGCGATCAGTTCACCTGGGAGGCCACCACAGCCGTGATCGCGGCCACCCTGCAGGACGCCGCCAGCTCCGAGGTCTGAGTTCAGAGCTCAGAAGCACGCGCCCATCGGGTTCCGCGAGCCGACCTGCCGTGCGATCCGCTCCTGTGCCGGTGCCGACTCGCCACCCCTCACCTGAAGGCGCCGGCGCTTCTCGCCCGGCGAACAGGCACCGGCGAACAGGCAGTACCGGCACTTCGGTGGGGGATTCAACCTCGTCGCCGCAACTTCTGTGCGCCGCGAGGGCTTCCGGGCGGGCGGCTCGGTACGTCCGGGCGAGGTACATCGGGAAAGCGCACTGAGCGGGACCGCGTGCGCGGTCCCGCTCAGGGTAAGTCTGTGAGGTCGGCCTCGGCCGGACCGTGTCAGTTGTTGCCGTAGACGCTGGTGCCCGGGTTGCCGCTCGTGTCAGCGGGCGAGTCCTCCACGTCGACCCCAGTGAGGGTGCTGACGGAAACGGTTACTGCAACAAGCGCCACGAGAGCGCCACCACCAATCGAAACTAGCCAACCCATATCTAGTCCTCCCAGACTTGTTCTCGACCCGCGTAAGTATACGCACGAAACACCCCGCTCTGGGAAGGTTTCCTGCCCCTGACCAGCCAGATCGCCAGAATCAAGGATCCTGCGAGCACCGCCACGTCGACCACCGCGTACAGCCGGGAATGGGTGTTTCCCACCCACTCCTCCGCTCCCCTCGGCTCCACCAGTCGCAGCAGATCCACCTCCTCGCCGTCCAGCACGACCTCGGCGCCAGCGGGCAGGAGCCCCGGGTCGGTGGATCGATGGACCAGGGCCCAGCGAACGCCACCGTCGGAGAGCACGTCCGCCAACTCCTCGGCCGTCACCGCCTCGCGGAGCCAGTCTGCGCGAGGAACCGGTCATATAAATTATAGTTAAATAAATCATCAAGACGATAATCACCACCCAAAATGGATGTTTCAATTTCAGCCACTTCACTTGGGCTCAGAATTGACTTGATGGTGGAATAAACCCTAGCATTTGTTAAAAATCTCGGCA
>JAZQNT010000208.1:0-3603 GCA_045627505.1 Nocardioides sp. | reverse complement strand
CGGTCAGGTCGGCCTGGATCAGCACGTGGTCCACCGGTGCCGGCATGAGCACGTCCAACGCGTCCAGGGCCAGCTCGGTCTCGCCCTGGGCGAGCAGCCGCCCGTGGGACGACATCGCGTCCAGGCCGGTCAGGCCCAGGGTCGCCGCCTCGGTGACCGTCCAGGCCACCAGCTCGTCGCGGATGGCGGGCCGGCGCGGACGTCGCCAGCGCAGGACGTCCACCAGCGACGGGACGCCGGTCCCGGTGGCCAACCCGGCCCCGGGCGGCAGGGCGGCGACCTCGGCCAGCGCTGCCTCGCGGGTCTCCGGCGCCACGGTGCTCGACATCTCGGCAGCCAGGGCGTTGCGGGTCTTGCCGGCCGGGTCCTTCGTCCCGGCCAGCGCGGGAATCCGGGTGGTGGACAACCAGGCCCGGACCAGCGTCCACCAGCGTCGGGCGGGGGTGGCGAGCTGCCAGGAGTCGAACGCGTGGGTGGGCATCCAGGCGGCCACCCCGTCGGCGTCCGGACCCTCGGCGAGCAGCCCCGCCGCCACAGCCACCTCGAGCAGCAGCGCGGCCCCGTGGGTGTCGACGTTCAGCTCCTCGGTGAGGGCCTTGAGGTCGCGCACGGCCACCCCGCCGCTGCGCAGCACCCCCGGGGGACGCAGACCCCACTGGTCGAGCAGCAGGTCGACGCGCCGCACCGTCTCGAAGGCCGCACCGGCGGCCACCTTGTCCACCAGGTCGGGTCGGCGCTCGGTGGTGAGGACCAACGGCAGGTCGTCACGGGACTCGACGGTGGTGCGCCCCCCGCGCAGGGTCAGACCCACCTGGCCGGGCACCACCAGGGTGCCGTCCTGCACCGGCAGCAGGAGCCGGTGGAAGAGGAGCTCCTCCACCGGGGTCCGGGCGTCCTCGAGGCTGACGGGCACCTTGGACCGGCCGGTGGTGCCCTGCCCGCCCGAGTCGGTGACGTGCGTCAGCAGGGCGGTGGCCTGCGGCGTCAGCAGGGCCAGACGTGCCTGCGCCTCGGCGGCGGTGAGCGCGTGCGGCATCACCGGGCGCAGTCCGCTGGTGGCGCCGCTGGCATCACCGCGCAGCGCGTCGCCGGCGGCGCTCAACGCACGGAACCCGGCGTCGGACTCCCAGGCCAGGGCGAGGTCACAGAGCCGTTGCAGCGCCTGCGAGGCGGCAGCCGGATCGGCGTTGACACTGGCCAGCAGCGTCTCGCGGGGCACGTCCCCCAGCACCACGAGCGCGTCCAGGACGGTGATCTCGAGGCGGTTCAGCTGGTCCACGGCACGGAGCAGTGAGGCGCGGGTCCCGGCGCGCGCCGCCAGCTGTGCACTGTCCTGTGGCGCGGGGGTCGCGAGGTCGGGCCGTGCCCGCAGCAACGCAACCAGACGTTCCTCGGGCCAGGCCCGCAGGACGTCGGCGAGGGTGCGCGGAGCGGCCGGCACGGCAGCTCGCTCGGAGTGGAGGTCAGGGTGAGCGGCCATCGCGTCTACGCTACTCGTTCGCCCCGCCCCGGCGGAGGCGAAACGCACCGCACGCGTGCGCTCCTCACCCGACCAGGACGGACCCGATGTCGCCGCTCACGAGCTCCCCGACCTTCGTGGTCGGGGCCGCCCACCACGTCGGGCTGGTCCGGGCCAACGACGAGGACGCCCACCTGGCCGGCACCCACGTGCTGGTGGTCGCGGACGGCATGGGCGGGCACAGTGCCGGCGACGTGGCCAGCCGGCTGGTGGTCGAGGAGTTTGCCCGTCTGGCTGACGTGGTCCGCACCCCGGCCGAGGTCGACGCGCAGGTGAAAGGTGCGCTCGCCGCCGCACAGGCGCGGCTACGCCGGTACGTGGACGCCCAGCCCGAGGAGTCGGGGGTGCGGTACGCCGGGACCACGGTGGTGGCGGCGCTGCGCATGACCACCGACCGAGGGTTGGCCTGGTGCGTCTCGCACCTCGGCGACTCCCGTGCCTACCTCCTCGACCCCACTCTCGACCCGACCCGCGACGGCGCGCTGCGGCAGGTGACCCGGGACCACTCGGTGGTCGAGGAGCTGGTGCGTCAGGGCCTGGTCAGCGAGTCGGAGGCGGCCGTCCACCCCGAGCGGCACGTCGTGACCCGCGCCCTGGGCGTCCGGGAGCTCCCGGAGGTGGACGTGACCGTGCACCCCTGCGGGCCGGGGACCCGGCTGGTGCTGTGCAGCGACGGCGCCTCGGGCGTGCTCGGGGTCGAGGAGTTCGCCTCGCTGGCGGCCGCCGGACGTCCTCAGGAGGCAGCCGACGCCCTCGTTGCCGCGGTCCTCTCCGCAGGCGCCCCGGACAACGTCACCGTGGTCGTTTCCGACGTGGTGTGATGCTTGACCTGCGGCCCGGGTACGCGATCCGGGACGCTGAGGAGGAGGCGTCGTGGAGTCGTTGAGGTCTGGGCGGGCCGGTGCCGGGGAGTGGATCGGGGTGCTCTCCGACCAGGTGGTCGCGGTGCTGCCCCCGCAGTCCGCCGACCTCGCGGCCCAGCTGTGGGTGGCGGTCGATGCCGGGGCCGACTTCGAGGAGGCGCTTGACCAGGTGCTCCGTCATGGGCTGGCCGCGGTGCCGTCGTTGGTGCTGGCGGCGAGTGGCGCCGAGGGGGCGCTGCGGCTCCTGGTGCGTGGTACCCCGTCGGTGCAGGTGCACCTGGCTGACGGGACCACCAGGGTGATCGCATCCGGGGCAGGGGTGTGGCGAGAGGACGTGCTCGGCGACGTCCAGGGGCTGGAGGTGGAGCTCGGGGCGGGCGTGTGGCCCTCGGAGCCCGCCGGGCCGGGGCTGCGACGTCTGGGCGCCTGGGCCGCGGGCACGGCGGCGCTGGCAGATTCGCTGGCAGATTCGGTGGCGGACTCGGTGGCGGTCGCGGACGCCCCCGGGGCTGCCCAGCCGGTGGTGCTGGCCGCGTCGGTTGACGAGGTGCCGACACACGGGCCGGACGGTGCGGGCGAGGACGAGCTCATCTGGGAGACCGCTCCGCTGGCAGCGGTCCCTGAGTGGGGTGACCCGGCCCCCGCAACGACCGGAACGCCGGGCCCTGCGGCGTCCCCTGCGCCGGGTGTCGGTGCTGCGACGCCCCGCGGTGTGGAAGCCGGCTGGGCCGATGACGAGCAGGCGACCGACGTGATCATGTCGGTCGAGGACGCCCCGACCGAGGTCGTGGTTCCTGGCGGCGCTGCGCATCCGCCGGCGCCGGTCCCGACCAGGGTGCAGCCGGTGCCGCGGATGCCCTTCCCCCCCGGCTTAACAGGCTGCGCCGCCGCCATCTTGCGTCCCATGAACCTGTCGTTCAGGTACCTGAGCCGCGAGGCCGTGAAGCTGTCGCACGCGTAGTTGAAGTCGTCGACCATCCCGAAGAGACGCACCTTCGCGGGATCGGCGAGCTTCAGCGACTTCGGCGGAATCGTCCGGCGCTTGAGTTCGGTATCCATTCCGTACTCCAGCAGCTTGAGCGCCTCGTCGAACTCGTTGGCGATCGCCGCGGCGTACGTGTTGAAGAAGATCTTCTCGGAGTCGGCCTGCCGCCAGGCGAACGTCTCCACGCCGGGGTTGAGATAGCCGATCCACCTTTCCTTCTGGCTGTAGTCGTAGAT
>JAZQNT010000207.1:0-5120 GCA_045627505.1 Nocardioides sp. | reverse complement strand
GGCCAGACCAGGTAGAACTGCTCCTCCACCGCCAGCGACCAGTAGTGCCGGAAAGGCGAGGGCTCGGCGTCGTCGGCGAAGTAGTCGCTGCCCACCGACGCCATCCGCACGTTGCCCAGGAAGAGGGTGGACCACACCGCGTCGGTCACGACGGTGCGCGTGCGCAGCAGCGCCAAGGTGGCCACCGGGGCCAGCAGCGTGAGCACCAGGACGACCGTCGCGGCCGGGAGAATGCGCCGCGCCCGACGGGCGTAGAAGTCGCGCAAGGAGACCCGTCCGGTGCGCTCCACCTCGCGCAGCATCAACGAGGTGATCAGGAACCCGGAGACGACGAGGAACACGTCCACCCCGACGAAGCCACCCGGCAGGGCGTCGCCGAAGAGGTGGTTGACCACCACCGTGCCGACCGCAAGGGCACGCAGGCCCTGGATGTCACGGCGGAAACCGGTGCCGGCCCGGGAGGGTCCGTCGCCCGACGCTCTCTCGCGGCTCACTGCTCCTCGTTCCGTACGCGCACCGGCGCCCGCCGGTGTGGGGGGTCGGACCGCGTCGGGGACTCGCCTCGTCGGAGGCAGTCCGCACGGTCCGCGTGCCGCGACGCTATCACCGCCGAGCGCCCCGACAGCAGTCCGCTGAACGACCGATCCCGGCGTCGGCCTGCGGCACGCCCGTCGGCGTGAGGTCGGCCACGCAGCCTGCTCGGAGTACCCTCGTCACGCACCCGCTCGGGTGCTCCGAGGACTGCGCAGGAGGAGACCCGATGAGCACAGTGCCCGCGCGTGTGTTCGCGGCCCGCCTCGTCGGCCTGCCCATCTTCGACCCGCGGGGCGACCAGGTGGGCAAGGTGCGCGACGTGGTGGTGGCGATCCGCTCGGAGCGCAGCCAGCCCCGGGTCCTCGGCCTCGTCGCGGACGTCTTCGGCCGACGGCGGATCTTCGTGCCGATGACGCGCGTCACCGCGATCGAGGGTGGCCAGGTGCACACCACCGGCCTGCTGAACATGCGTCGCTTCGAGCTGCGCTCCACCGAGACCCTCGTCGTGGGCCAGATGTTCGACCGCACCGTCACCGTGCGTCCCACCGGCGTCCGGGGCACCGTCTACGACGTCGGCCTGGAGCGCGCCCGGAACCGGGACTGGGTGATTTCCCGGGTCGCCGTGCAGGAGCCCGGCAAGGGCTTCCGGCGCCGTGGTCAGACCCACACCGTCGAGTGGCGCGACGTCGACGGGCTGCTGCACCGCGAGGACGGGCAGGGCGCCACCCACCTGCTGGCCGCCCTCACCGACCTGCGCCCGGCCGACGCGGCTGCCGTCATCCACGACCTGCCGGTCGAGCGGCGCTCCGCGGTGGTGGCCGGGCTCACGGACGAGCGCCTGGCCGACGTCCTCGAGGAGCTCCCCGAGGAGGACCAGGTCGAGATCCTCGAGGCACTGGAGGTGGAGCGCGCCGCAGACGTGCTCGAGGAGATGTCACCGGACGACGCGGCCGACCTCATCGCCGACCTGTCCCCGGAGACCGCGGCCACGCTGCTCGAGGCGATGGACCCCCAGGAGGCCAAGGACGTGCGGCGCCTGATGTCGTACGAGGAGATGACCGCGGGCGCGATGATGACCCCCGAGCCGGTGATCATCTCCCCCGACGCGACCGTCGCCGACGCCCTGGCGCACGTGCGCAACCCCGACCTCACCCCCGCGCTCGCCTCGCTGGTCTACGTCTGCCGGCAGCCGCTCGAGACGCCGACCGGACGCCTCCTGGGCGCCGCGCACATCCAGCGCCTGCTCCGCGAACCTCCCTCGACCCTGGTCGCCGCCGCCCTGGACGACGAGATGGACACCCTGCGCCCGGACGCGTCGATCGAGCAGGTGGCAGCGCACCTGGCGACCTACAACCTGGTGGCCGCGCCGGTGGTGGACGAGGCGGGCCGACTCCTCGGTGCCGTCAGCGTCGACGACCTCCTCGACCACATGCTCCCCGACGGCTGGCGCGACAACGCCCCGCGGCCCGGAGGTGGGGCGTGAGCCTGGACGACCGCCTCGACCAGCCGCGCGAGCACCGCAGCCTGCGACGACGCAAGGCCTACGACGCCGACCGCTTCGGCGTCTTCGCCGAGCGGTTCGCCCGCTTCATGGGCACCGCACGGTTCCTGCTCTACATGACCGCGTTCGTCGCCCTGTGGGTGCTGTGGAACATGTTCGCCCCGCACGACCTTCGCTTCGACCGGTACCCGTACATGTACCTGACGCTGATCCTCAGCCTCCAGGCCTCGTACGCGGCACCGTTGATCCTGCTCGCGCAGAACCGTCAGGAGCAACGCGACAAGGTGGTGGCCGAGCAGGACCGTCAGGTGAACGCGCGGGCGCACGCCGACATGGAGTTCCTGGCCCGCGAGGTCGCCTCACTGCGGATGAACCAGGGCGACATGGCCACCCGCGACTTCATCCGCTCGGAGCTGCGCTCCTCCTTCACCGACCTCAGCGAGGAGATCCAGCGTCTGGCTCCCCACGCCGAGGGGATCCACGACGGCCCGGGTTCCGAGGACCGGCCCGAGTCGTGACGTGTGGCCCCGGCTCGTAGACTCAACAAACATGAGCACCCCGACCCTCGAGCAGGTCCAGGCCGCACTGGCCACGGTCATCGACCCCGAGATCAAGCGTCCGATCACCGACCTCGGCATGGTCGACTCCGTGGAGATCAGCGAGGGCGGTGCGGTCCAGGTCAAGGTGCTGCTCACCGTGGCCGGTTGCCCGCTCAAGGACACCATCTCGCGCGACGTGAACGCCGCCGTCGGTGGTGTCGAGGGCGTCACCGACGTCGATCTCGAGCTCGGTGTCATGACGCCGGAGCAGCGCGCCGGACTGGGCGAGAAGCTGCGCGACGGTCAGGCCCAGCGCGAGATCCCGTTCGGCAAGCCGGGCAACCTCACCAAGGTGTACGCGATCGCCTCGGGCAAGGGTGGCGTCGGCAAGTCGTCCGTCACCGTCAACCTGGCCCTGGCCCTGGCGGCCCAGGGTCGCAAGGTCGGCATCGTCGACGCCGACATCTACGGCCACTCCGTGCCCGCCATGCTCGGCCTGGCCGACACCCGTCCCACCCAGGTGGACGACCTGATCATGCCGGTGCCCACCGCGTCGGGCGTCTCGGTCATCTCGATCGGCATGCTCAAGCCGCGTCGCGACCAGGTCATCGCCTGGCGTGGCCCGATGCTCGACCGGGCCCTGGTCCAGATGCTCGCCGACGTCTACTGGGGTGACATCGACGACCTGCTCATCGACCTTCCGCCGGGCACCGGTGACATGGCCATCTCCCTGGGCCAGCACCTGCCGAGCGCCGAGTTCGTCGTGGTCACCACCCCGCAGGAGGCGGCCGCCGAGGTAGCCGAGCGCGCCGGAACGATGGCCTCGATGATGCACCAGCGCGTCATCGGTGTGGTGGAGAACATGGCCTACCTGCCCTGCCCGCACTGCGAGGAGGAGGGCAAGGAGCACCGTCTGGAGGTCTTCGGCTCCGGTGGTGGCCAGCGCGTGGCCGACACCCTGGCCCAGCGCTTCGGGTACGACGTCCCCCTGCTGGGCTCGATCCCGCTCGACATCACCCTGCGCGAGGGCGGCGACACCGGCAAGCCGATCGCGGAGTCGGCCCCCACCTCTCCCGCCGGCAAGGTGATCCACCAGATCGCTGCCCAGATCAGCGGTCGCGGCCGAGGTTTGGCGGGTATGCAGCTGGGACTGACGCCGAGCAGTAAGTTCTGATCCATGTTCGGAATGGGTTTGGCGGAACTCGCGGTCATCGCGTTCGTCGCCGTCATGGTGTTCGGTCCCGACCGACTCCCTGAGCTGGCCAAGCAGGCCGGGGCCCTCGTCCGACAGGGCCGGAAGATGGCCAACTCCGCGCGCGACGAGTTGCGCGCGGAGCTCGGCCCGGAGTACGCCGACCTCGAGCTGCGCGACCTGGACCCGCGGACGCTGGTGCGCAAGCACATCCTCGAGGCCGCGGAGGAGGAGGAGCTCGCCTCGGCGCGGTCGGCTGCGGTGGCGGCACGTCGCCTCCCCGAGGGCGCGGTGCCCCCGTTCGACGACGAGGCCACCTGAGCGACCGCTCAGCCGTCCCAGCTGACGGCACTGACCGCCCGCACCGCAAGCAGTTCGGTCACCTCGTCGCGAGGTCCTGTGCGGGCGTGCACCGTGCCAGTGCCGGTGGCAATACCAATGTCGGTGCCACCAGCGAGGACCATCTCGACGAAGTCCGCCGCCACGCGCACGACGGCGCCCTCCCGGCGTGATCCGTCGTCCAGGTGCACCACGCACCTCCGGGCCTCCTCCGCGAGCCGCCGCAGCACCGACGGCAACGCCAGACGATCGACCGCACGCCACGCCTCATGAGGGACAGCCCGGCCCGAGGTGCCCCGCACCGTCCGCACCGCACCGACGTCGACGCACCAGGTGCGCTCGGGGGCGGCGAGCTGGCACCAGCCGGCACCGACGCGTGTCAGCGTTCCGGCCAGCCGTCCCACCCCACGCACGTCACAGCTGACCCAGTGGCCCACCGACGCCATGAGTCGGGATTCCAGGGTGACCTCGGCGTAGGCGCTGCGAGCCCGGTCACGCACCTGCTCGGCCCGCTCGCGATGGTGCAGTGCCCCGGCCCGGGCCTCCAGGTCGGCGAGGAAGTCGAAGAGGTCCGCGTCGCCGTCGGCCGCTGCCACCGTCGGTCGACGGTTGTCGCGTCCCGCCCACTGAGGTCCCGGCTCGTCGGCACCGGGAGCGGTCCGGTCCGACCTCATCGGCGCCCGGCCCCGGGCAGGCGTTCAGCCCCTCGTGGGCCGACTGGGCTCGCACGACGTTGGCTCGGACGACGTTGGCTCGGACGACGTTGGGCCGGCACCTCGACCGTCGCGGTGCGCCCGGCAGGCAGCCTTGGCACTGCTCGAGGGACGGCACCACGCTGCAGCCTCACGAGCACCACCCAACCAGCCCACACCGTGGTGACGAACGCGACCAGCGCCCAGGCGACCGTGGGGCCCGGGCGCGAGGCCTCCGTCCCGTCCATGAGGAAGTCGGATCGTAGCCATGTCGTTCTGTGAGCCAAGGAGTTGTCCCTCTCTATTGTCTTCCTAAGACCGCT
>JAZQNT010000206.1:0-2192 GCA_045627505.1 Nocardioides sp. | reverse complement strand
CGAGCTCGACCTGGACGCCATGAACACCGCGGCTGCACAGCTCGTGGGCCTGAAGGACTTCGCCGCCTTCTGCAAGAAGCGCGAGGGCGCCACCACCGTGCGCACGCTCAAGGAGCTCCACTGGAGTCGCGACGAGGACGGCGTCGCGGTGGCCCGCGTGGTGGCCGACGCCTTCTGCCACAACATGGTGCGCTCGCTGGTGGGCTGCATGCTCGCCGTCGGTGAGGGACGTCGCGACCCGAGGTGGGCGCTCGACGTCATGACCGCCCGGGTGCGGGACCCGGGAGTCGTGGTGGTGGCCGCGCACGGCCTGACGCTGGAGGAGGTCGGTTACCCCGCGGGTGCCGAGCTGCTCGCGCAGGCCGAACGGGCTCGCGCCAAGCGGGAGCTGCCACCTCTGGCGCACGCCTGCCCCTGACGCAGGCCCACCTGACCACGAAGACCGTTGACACGATAAGGACCATCCATGAGTGACGAGACCTCTGTCGACGCCCAGCTGGACGCCGAGCAGGACGCCAGCCAGCAGGACCACTACTTCAACGCCGACCCGAACGTGGAGTTCGAGCGGGAGAGCTTCACCTGCGAGATCTGGGGCCACGAGCTGGAGTTCGTGAGCGGAGGTGGGGTCTTCAGCCGAGGCCACCTCGACCACGCCACGGCGATCCTGTTCAAGGAGCTCGACCCGCCGCCGATGGGCCAGTTCCTCGACCTCGGCTGTGGGTACGGTCCGATCGGGATCGCGATCGCCAAGGCAGTCCCGCTGTCCCGGGTGATGGGCGTCGACGTCAACGAGCGTGCGGTGAAGCTGGCCAACGAGAACGCCCAGCGGCTCGGCGTCGCCGGCACCTTTGCGGCGGCCACCCCGGAGAACATCCCCACCGACTACGTCTTCGACGAGATCTGGTCGAACCCGCCCATCCGGATCGGCAAGGAGGCCCTGCACGAGCTGCTGCTCTCCTGGCTGCCGCGCCTGGCTCCGACTGGCCGGATGGTCAGTGTCGTGGGCAAGAACCTCGGGGCGGACTCGCTGCAGAAGTGGCTCACCGAGCAGGGCTGGCCCACCGAGCGGATCGCCTCGCACAAGGGGTTCCGGATTCTCGAGACCCGGCGCGCCTGACGCTGCCGACTCCCTCGTCCTCGTCGGGGCCGCTCAGGAGGCGGGGCGCGAGGAGCGCAGCACCGCGATCTTGTCGATCCGGTGCTCGGGATTGTCGAACTCGTCGGACCAGTAGTTCCCCTTGGCGTGGTCCTCCGGTGTGGCGCAGGTGGAGAGCGTCAGCATCGCCTGTGTGGCCGGCTGACCCGGGTGCCCCGGGACGGGTGCGCGTTGGGCGGCGAGCGACGCGGGGGAGCGGAATGAGGTCTGCCGGGTACGCACCACTTCGTAGGTGTGGACCGTGTCGCCCGAGCGCACGACGATCTCGTCGCCGCGTCGCAGGGACGGCGCGTGCCGCAGCGGGGCCGCGCCGGTCAGGCGGTGTCCGGTGACGATGAAGTTGCCGACCTCGCCCGGCCCCACGCCTCCACGCGCACCACGGGGGGAGGCCATCTCGTCAGCGTCCTGGATCCGGGTGCCGCGCGCGTCGTCGGGAGTACCGCGGTACCGCACCACGGGGACGTCGCGCAGGTCGAGGGCCGGGACGCTCACGTAGGAGCGCAGGGGCTCGGCCGACGCGGGAGTACTGGGTGCCTGCGAGCTGGGGGCCTGCGAGCTGGGTGCTGTCGGCGACGCACTCGGCGGGGTCGCCGGTGTGGGCGCTGCGCTGGGGGGCGTCGACGTGGGCCCGGACGCGGTCTCGGGCTGGTCGTTCAACGAGACGCACCCGGTGAGGAGGATGGCACCCGCACCGATGAGCGTGGTCAACGCCAACGTCACGGGGGCCGGCCGTACCAGAGCCATGCCTCCACCGTAGGTTGCCGCCCCAACCACCCCCCCCACCTGCCAGCCAGCCCCTCCGCGGGACGTCATGGGCATCGGGGCCCGGGACCCCCGAAAGTTATGACGTCCCGCGGCGGAGGAAGTTATGACGTCCGGGGGAGGGGTACGGCGCTCGGTCAGCGGGGGCGGGCTTCCTCGCGACGTCGGAGCTCGGCCTTGGCCAGGGAGTTGACGTGCACCTCGTCGGGGCCGTCGGCGAGGCGCAACGTACAAGTCGGATCGTAGCCATGTCGTTCTGTGAGCCAAGGAGTTG
>JAZQNT010000205.1:0-7989 GCA_045627505.1 Nocardioides sp. | reverse complement strand
CTCGGTGACGGTGACCGTGATCCGACGGTTCGCCAGCCGCTGCTCCAGCAGGTGGAGCTGCAGGTCGACGATGTGGGCCAGCTCGTCCTTCGACAGCGAGCTGAAGGTGACGATCTCGTCGAGCCGGTTGAGGAACTCGGGACGGAACGTGGCGCGGACCAGCCCCATCACCTGCTCCTTGCGGGCCTCCTCGTCCATCGTGGGGTCCACCAGGAACTGCGAACCGAGGTTCGACGTCAGCACCAGGATGGTGTTGCGGAAGTCGACCGTGCGGCCCTGGCCGTCGGTCAGGCGACCATCGTCGAGCACCTGCAACAGGATGTCGAAGACCTCCGGGTGCGCCTTCTCCACCTCGTCGAGCAGGACGACGCTGTACGGACGCCGCCGCACCGCCTCGGTCAGCTGACCGCCCTCGTCGTAGCCGACGTAGCCGGGGGGCGCACCGACCAGGCGGGCGACCGAGTGCTTCTCGGAGTACTCGCTCATGTCGATGCGCACGATGGCGCGGTCGTCGTCGAAGAGGAAGTCGGCCAGGCTCTTGGCCAGCTCGGTCTTGCCGGTACCGGTGGGCCCGAGGAACAGGAACGAGCCGGTCGGACGGTTCGGGTCGCTGATCCCGGCCCGCGAGCGACGCACCGCGTCGCTGACCGCCTGCACGGCCTCGTGCTGGCCGATCAGGCGCTCGCCGATCACCTGCTCCATCTGCAGCAGCTTGGCGGTCTCGCCCTGCAGCATCCGCCCGGTGGGGATGCCGGTCCAGGCCTCCACGACCTCGGCGATCTGCTCGGCCCCGACCTCGTCGCCGACGAGCTTCTCCACCTTCTCCGCCCGCTCGGCAGCGTCCGCGTCCGCGGCGATCTGCTTCTCCAGGGCGGGGATGCGGCCGTACTGGATCTCGGCGGCCCGCTCCAGCTCACCCTCGCGCAGCAGCCGGTCGGCCTCACTGCGCAGGGCGTCGAGCTGCTTGCGCAGGTCACCCTCGCCCTCGAGGACGGCCTTCTCGGCCTCCCAGCGAGCCTCCAGCACGCGCAGCTCCTCCTCCTGGTCGGCCAGCTCCTGACGGAGGTGGGCCAACCGCTCGACGGAGGCGTCGTCGGTCTCGCGCTGCAGCGCGAACTGCTCCATCTTGGGCCGGTCGACGCTGCGCCGCAGCTGGTCGATCTCCTCCGGCGAGGACTCGATCTCCATCCGCAGCCGCGAGGCCGCCTCGTCCACCAGGTCGATCGCCTTGTCGGGCAGCTGGCGGCCGGAGATGTAGCGGTCGGAGAGCGACGCGGCCGCCACCAGCGCGGCGTCGGTGATCCGGACGCCGTGGTGGGCCTCGTACTTCTCCTGGATGCCGCGCAGGATCTGGATCGTGTCCTCGACGCTGGGCTCGCCCACGAACACCTGCTGGAAGCGGCGCTCCAGGGCCGGGTCCTTCTCCACCCGCTCGCGGTACTCGTCCAGCGTGGTGGCGCCGATCATGTGCAGCTCGCCGCGCGCCAGCATCGGCTTGAGCATGTTGCCGGCGTCCATCGAGCCGTCGCCGGTGCCGCCGGCGCCGACGACCGTGTGCAGCTCGTCGATGAAGGTGATCACCTGGCCCTCGGCGGCCTTGATCTCCTCCAGGACCGCCTTGAGACGCTCCTCGAACTCACCGCGGTACTTGGCGCCCGCCACCATCGCAGCCAGGTCCAGGGCGAGCACCCGGCGGCCCTTGAGTGAGTCGGGGACGTCCCCGGCGACCACGCGCTGGGCCAGCCCCTCGACGACCGCGGTCTTGCCGACGCCGGGCTCACCGATCAGCACCGGGTTGTTCTTGGTGCGGCGGCTGAGCACCTGGATGACGCGGCGGATCTCCTGGTCGCGTCCGATCACGGGGTCGAGTCGGCCCTCCTCGGCTGCCCGGGTGAGGTCGACGGAGAACTTCTCCAGCGACTCGTAGGTGTCCTCGGCGTCCTGGCTGGTGACGCGACGGGACCCGCGGACCTCGGCCACCGCGTCCCGCAGGTTCTTCGGCTTGAGGCCGGCGTCCTTGAGCACCTTCTGCGCCGACGACTCGACGTCGGCCAGCGCGAGCAGCAGGTGCTCGGTGGCGACGTACTCGTCCTTCATCTCCTCGGCGATCTCCATCGCCTTGCCGAGCACCCGGGTGAAGGCGCCGGAGGCCGCCGGGCGCTGCACCCCGGATCCGCTGGCGCTGGGCAGCCCCTGCTGGACCTGCTGGGCGGCGGTGAGCACGAGGGAGGCGTCCCCGCCGGCCTTGGTGACGACGCTGCGGGTGGCCCCCTCCTCCTTGAGCAGGGCGACGAGCAGGTGGACCGGCTCGGTCTGGGCGTTGCCGGACGTGGTCGCAGCGAGTTGCGCAGCCTCGATCGCCTCGCGACTGCGGGTGGTGAACTTGTCGGCGCCGATCGGGCTCACGGGTTCCTCCTGGTGATGACGGGGCGTCTTCCCGACGATCCTACGTCGTGGTCAACAGCACAACATCAGAAAACTTGAGTCTGTTCCACTCAACTACGGATGATTCACGTCACGCCCCCCCACGCGGCAGCCCCTGTGACTCCCTTCACCCGGCCCGCCGCCCAGCCCGCGCACACCGCTCCCCCGCTGGTCCGACCTCCGTAACATGGCCGGAGGCCGGTACGCGCCCGCGCGCCCGGAACGCCCTCCCGCTGACCCGAGAGCCCTGATGACCTTGCTGCGCACCCTCGCCGTTGCCGTGCTCACCGCACTGGCGGCCCTCGCGTTCTCCGCCTCCCCCGCCCAGGCGCACGCCGGCCTGACCGGCTCCACGCCGGAGGACGGCGCGGTCCTCGACACACTCCCGACCGAGGTCACCCTCGAGTTCAGCGAAGAGGTGCGGGCGCCCGCGTTCGTCGTGGTGACCGGCCCCGACCGCCACAGCCACGAGGCCGGCGACCCCACGGTCGACGGCGCCACGCTGACCCAACGGCTGGATGCCGGGCGACTGAGCGGCACCGACCCCAACGGCACGTGGACGATCGCCTACCGCGTGGTCTCGACCGACGGCCACCCCGTCCAGGGCCAGACCACCTTCACGCTCAAGGGCGCAGCGGTTCCCGGATCCGACGCCGGGCAGCCCGGGCAGCCCGCAGCACCGGAGGCATCGGCCACCCCGGCTGCCGAGTCCGACTCCGACGCCGGGGGCACCGACCGATCCGCCGCCCCGTTCGTGGTGGCCGCCGTGGCCGGGCTGCTGGTCACGGCCGTCGCCGTCCAGCAGCGCCGCCGACGCGACGCCGACCGCTCCCACGCCGAGGGGCAGGAGAAGCCGTGAGCAAGTCGCCCTCCGCACTCCCGACGACCCCTGCCCGACTCGGCCTGCTGGCCACGGCCGTCGGCCTGGTCGTCCTCGTCGGCACTGCTGCCCTCACCGGCGCCACCGAGTCCTCCCCCTACGGGCTCCCCGACCCCGGCGCGCTGACCCGCTGGGCCCTGCCGGTGGTCGGCTTCGGACAGGACGTGGCCGCGGTGCTCACCGCCGCCGGCCTGCTGCTCGCCCCCCTGACCATGCACCGGATGCGCGACCCGCTCGCGCTGCGCGCCGCCACCGGCGTCCGGGTCGCGACCGCGACCGCCGCCGTCTGGCTGGTCCTCGGACTGCTCGAGGCCTGGGCGACGGTCTCGGACCAGTGGGCCACTCCGCTGCTGAGCACCTCGCCGGCGAAGGTGCTCGACGCCATGGGCGACACCTCCCAGGTGCGCGCCCTGCTGGTGCAGTCGCTGCTGTTGCTGGCCCTGCTGCTCGGCGCGCGCTGGGTGAGCACCGCCCGTCGCGCGCTCGTCGCCCTCGGCCTCGCGCTGGTGGCGCTGGCCCCGACCCTGCTCACCGGCCACTCCGCCTCCTCGGGCAGCCACGACGCCGCGGTGGTCTCGATCGTCCTGCACGTGCTGCCCACCGTCGTGTGGGTCGGCGGCGTGGCCGCGCTCTGGGGCCTGCTCGGCACCGACGACGAGGTCCGCGGACGCGCCGCCCACCGGTTCTCCGCGATCGCCGCGTGGTGCTTCGGCCTGGTCGCGGTCACCGGCGCGGTGAACGCCTACGTGCGCCTGACCTCCTTCTCCGACCTCTTCACCAGCAGCTACGGCCTGGGCGTGAGCGCGAAGCTCCTGCTGCTGGTGGCGCTGGGGGTCCTGGCCGCCCGGCTGCGGCGCGGCGTCGTGACGTCCGAGGTGGCTCCCGCGCAGCGCGGCTTCGCCCTGCTGACCGCGATCGAGCTCACCGCGATGTCGGCCGCGATCGCGCTCGGGGTGGCGCTCTCGCGCACCGCGCCGCCGGTGGGTGAGCCGTGGACGAGCAAGGCGGAGAGCCTGCTCGGCGGCCCGCTCCCGCCTGCGCCCACAGTGGAGCGGGTGCTGACGTCCTTCCAGTTCTCCGGCGTGGGCACCGCGGTCCTGGTGCTCGGAACCGTCGGCTACCTGGTGGGCCTGCGGACGCTGCGCCGTCGCGGCGACCGGTGGCCGGTCGGCCGCACGATCGCATGGTTCCTGGGCCTGCTCGCCGTCGGCTTCGCCACCGCCGGTGGCCTGGGCGTCTACTCCCACGTCATGTTCAGCGTGCACATGACCAGCCACATGGTGCTCTCGATGCTGGCCCCGGTGCTGCTGGTGCTGGGCTCGCCGATCACGCTGGCGCTGCGCGCGCTCCCCGGTCCCGAGCGGGCCGGCGGGGACGGTCCGCGCCAGGTGCTGGTGGCCTTCCTCAACTCGCGCTACTCCCGCGTGGTCACCAACCCGGCGTTCGCGACGATCATGTTCGTCGGGAGCCTCTACGGCATCTACTTCACCGGCATCTACGACTGGCTGATGGAGAACCACCTGGGCCACTCGATGATGGAGATCCACTTCCTGCTGGCCGGCTACCTCTACTACGAGGTGCTGATCGGCACCGCGCCGCTGCCCAAGCGCCTGCCCCACCTGGGCCGGCTGGGGCTGCTGGTGGCGGTGGCCCCGTTCCACGCCTTCTTCGCGATCTCGGTGATGAGCTCCACGCAGGTGATCGGTGAGCGCTACTACTCGCTGCTGCAGCGTCCGTACTCGTCGGACCTGCTGGCCGACCAGAACCTGGGTGGCGGGCTCACCTGGGCGATGGGCGAGGTGCCGTTGCTGCTGGTGGGGATCGTCCTGGTCTTCCAGTGGTTCCGCGACGACACGCGTCGCGCCAAGCAGCGCGACCGGCAGGCCGACCGGGACCAGGACGCCGAGCTGGAGGCGTACAACGCGATGCTCGAGCGCATCGCCGCCGGTCGCGCCCAGCAGAGCGAACGCGACGGCGCCTGACCCGCGGACGTCTCTGGCGGGCGGCGGTCGGACGCGCCGGTGCGGGTTGTACCCAGTTTCGGTGAATGCTGGACCAACGAGGCGCTGTTTGACCTCTGCCCGTCCCCACCGGTGGCACGATGAGCCCGCGCCACGCCCGGCGCCACGGAGGGAAGGGACAACGCATGAAGCTCTTCGGTGGGAGTCGCAAGAAGGACGAGGTCGTCCAGACCGTTCCCCCGGTCGCCGCGGAGGCGACCACTGAGCCCGAGCTGGTCCCCGTCCGGCCGCTGCACGGCCACCAGGTGTCGGTGGTCATCGTCGATGACGACGACGAGGTCCGGTTCGTGCTGCGCGTCGCGCTCGAGGCAGCCGGGTTCCGGGTGGCCGGCGACGCCGGCGACGCCGAGAGCGCGATCAACGCGATCGCCCGCACCCGTCCCGACATCGTGCTGCTGGACCTGCACATGCCCGACATCGGTGGCCTCGAGATCCTGCCCCTGATCTACGAGGACGTCCCGACGACGAAGGTGGTGGTCATCTCCGCGATCAGCGCCACCTACATGACCGAGGCCGCCCTGCAGGAGGGCGCCTGGGGCTACATCGTCAAGGGCGTCTCGGCGCACACCATTGCCGAGCACCTGGTGAACGTGACAGCCAGCGGGGCGGTCCGCCCCGTCCGGCCCTACCCCCTGAGCCGCGACTTCGAGGGGTTCAAACGGGCCGAGGCCTGAGTCTGCCCGTTGCTGCACTGCGTGTGCTGAGCGCTTCACCCCCGCGGACGTCATGGTTTTCGCTGCCCAGGACCCCCGATTCCCATGACGTCCCGCAGGGCTGGCGGGCTGGGCTGGCTGGGCTGGGCTAACGGACGGGGAGCGCTCAGCGCTGGCTGCGCCGGCGCCACACCACGACGGCGGACTCCGTCGACGGGGTGGGCCGCAGCGCGGGGACCCTGCTGACCGGCTTGGCGACCGTGGCCGCGGCCAACGCCTGGCGCAGTGCCTCGCGGGTGGCCGCCAGCTCCGCGCGCAACTCGTCGTTGACCGCACGCAGGGCAGTCACCTGGTCGTCCAGCGCGAGGATGCGCTTGACGCCCTCGATGCCGATCCCGGTGGAGGTGAGTTCGGCGATCTCGCGCAACTTCTCGATGTCGCGCATCGAGTACCGGCGCCCGCCACCCCCGGTGCGGTCGGGGGTGATCAGGCCCTGCCGCTCGTAGGTGCGCAGGGTCTGCGGGTGCAGCCCGGTGAGCTCTGCCGCCACGGAGATGACGTAGACCGCGGCGTCGTGCGACGGGACACCGAAGCGCTTCATCTCACTCCTCCTCGAACAGGTTCGTCCTCAGCGGGCGATCTGCCTGAGCCGCACGATAGGCCTCCACGGCCTTGCGCGTCTCGCCGTCCAGGGTGGCGGGCACCTGGACCTCCACGGTGGCCAGCAGGTCACCCTTGGTGCCGTCGCGGCGGGTGACGCCCCGGCCACGGATGCGGAAGGTGCGCCCGGTCGGGGTGCCGGCCGGGATCTTCAGCGTCACCGGCGAGCCACCGAGCGTGGGCACCTTGACCTCGGCACCCAGCGCGGCCTCGTGGAACGCGATCGGGACCTCGACGGTCAGGTTGTCGCCGGAGCGGGCGAAGACCCGGTGCTTGCCCACCTTCACGGTGACGTAGAGGTCGCCGGCGGGACCACCGTTCTGTCCCGGAGCACCCTTGCCCTTGACCCGGATCCGCTGGCCGTCCTTCACCCCGGCGGGGATCCGGGCCTGGATCGTGCGCGAGGACACGCCCCGACCCGAGCCGTGGCAGGTGGGGCAGGGCTCCTCGTAGGTGAGCTGGCGGCCGCCGCAGGCCGGGCAGGTGCGGGTGACCCCGAAGCCGCCGGAGACGTCGGTGATCTCGCCGACGCCCTCGCAGACGGGGCAGACCCGGGGCTTGGTGCCCGGCTTGCCACCGGTGCCGTGACAGGTGGGGCACTCCGCGTCGGTGGTCAGGCGCAGCGAGACGGTGACGCCGTCGAGGGCGTCGGTGAAGCTGATCGTCGCGGTGGAATCGACATCCTGGCCGCGGACCGGGCGCGGGGCGCGCGGGCGGCCACCGCCGAAGAGGTCGGTGAACACGCTGCCCCCCCGGGCGCCGGCTCCACCGAAGAGGTCGCTCAGGTCGAAGCCACCGGGGTGCCCGCCGCCGTAGCCGCCGAAGCCGCCGGAGGAGAACGCGGAACGCACCTCGTCGTACTTCTTGCGTTTCTCCGTGTCGCCGAGCACGTCGTAGGCCTCGGCGACCTGCTTGAACTTGTCCGACTTCACCTCGTCGCCCGGGTTGGAGTCGGGGTGGTTCTCACGCGCGAGCTTGCGGTAGGCCTTCTTGATCTCCGCTGCGTCGGCGTCCTTCTTCACGCCGAGCACTGCGTAGAAGTCCTTCTGCGCCCAGTCGGCACGCATGCCGTTGCCGTTGCCGTCGCCTGCCATCGCTCGCCCTCCTCTCGGGCCAAGGTCGACGCCGCTGGCGCGGCGGACCGGGGAAGTGTGCGCCTTCCCGGGGCCCGCCGTGTGCGGACCCCGGGAAGGCGGTGCTGCTACGCCCCGTCAGGGGCGGTGGAACTGTGCCCCGTCAGGGGCGGTGCTGCGTCGAGGTCGACTCAGGCCGGCTCGACGGTCAGCACCTGGGCAGCGCGCACCACGCGCTCCCCGATGCGGTAACCCGCGCGCGCCACGACCTTGACGCT
>JAZQNT010000204.1:0-11615 GCA_045627505.1 Nocardioides sp. | reverse complement strand
GTCGATGCCGAACTCCCGCTGCAACCGCAGGAGCTGCCGGTCGAACCAGTCCGCCCCGAGCGGATCGGAGAAGTCGATCGTCGCCGACTTAAGTCGGAGGCCAAGCGGTCTTAGGAAGACAATAGAGAGGGACAACTCCTTGGCACACAGAACGACATGGCTACGATCCGCCTTGCCGATGCCGAACTCCCGCTGCAACCGCAGGAGCTGCCGGTCGAACCAGTCCGCCCCGAGCGGATCGGAGAAGTCGATCGTCGCCGACTTGCCGTTCCACCAGCTCGCCGCCACGGGATCCCCCTTTGACTGGCAGCAGAGCCCGCCCTTCGGTCCGGGCTGTCCGAGGTCGTTCAGGCCGAACGCAAGCTGACGGTAGCCGGGCGAATCCATGGAAACGTACGGGCAGACCCACAGCATGACCTTGAAGCCCATCTCGTGCAGTTCGTCGCACATCGCCTTCGGATCGGCGAAGCGCCGCGGATCGAACTGCCAGACGCCGTAGCCGAGCTGCCCGCGCTCGCCCCCGAGGCGGTCACCGCGGTGACCCGACCGGTCCCCACCCCCGCCACCGCCACGGCTGCTGCCGCGGCGCCCCCCGCCACCGACGGAGCCACTCCATGAGCCGCGTCCTGCGCCTGGGCACCCGCGCCTCGGCCCTGGCCACCACCCAGTCCGGCCACGTCGCCGACATGCTGCGCGCGCTGGGCCACGAGGTGGAGCTGGTGCCGGTGAGCACCGAGGGTGACGTCAACCGTGCCCCGCTGGCCCAGATGGGCGGCACCGGCGTCTTCGTCTCCGCGCTGCGCGACGCGCTGCTCGACGGTTCGGTCGACTTCGCCGTGCACTCGTTGAAGGACCTCCCCACCACGCCGCAGGACGGCATCGCGCTGGCCGCGATTCCCCAGCGCGAGGACGTGCGTGACGTGATCGTGGCCCGTGACGGCCTCACCCTGGGTGAGCTGCCGGCGGGCTCGCGGATCGGCACCGGATCCCCGCGTCGTGCGGCGCAGCTGGCCGCGCTCGGTCTCGGACTCGAGATCGTCGCGATCCGCGGAAACGTGGACACCCGGATCGGCAAGGTGAGGCGCGGCGAGCTCGACGCAGTCGTCCTGGCCCACGCCGGTCTCAAACGTCTCGGCCGCGGTGCCGAAGCGACCGAAGTGCTCGACCCGATCCAGATGCTGCCCGCCCCCGGGCAGGGAGCGCTGGCGATCGAGTGCCGCAGTGACGACACCCAGCTGGTCGAGATACTCGGTGAACTCGACCACGCACCGACCCGCGCCGCGGTGACGTGTGAGCGCCAGGTGCTGGCCACGCTCGAGGCGGGCTGTTCCGCCCCGCTCGGGGCGTTGGCCGAGGTCGTCGAGGGGGACGAGGGCGACGAGCTCTGGATCAGGGCGGTTGCCCTGTCCGAGAACGGAGCCCACACGGTGCGCATGAGTGCCACCGGTTCCCCCGAAGACGCCGTGGGCGTCGGCGCACGACTGGGGAGCGCCATGCTCGCCGAGGGTGCCGCCGACCTGATGGAAGCAATTGCCTGATGGAAACACCAGTGAGGAATCAGCAGTCCATGACTTCACCGAAGACCCCCGCAGAAAAGCCTGCCCCCATCGGATGGGTCTCGTTCGTCGGTGGCGGCCCGGGTGACCCCGGCCTGCTCACCGTCCGCGCAGTCGAGCTGCTGAAGGCCGCCGAGGTGGTCATCACCGAGGCTCCCGAGCACGCGGCGATGGTGTGTGCCCTTCTCGGGATCCCGGCCCCGGCCGAAGGTGACGAGGCCGCCGAGCAGGTCGGTCCCGTCTTCGTCGACGGTGGTTTCGGCGAGGACGGTCAGCCCCTGACCAACGCCAACCGTGCCCGGCTCGTGGTCAAGCACGGCAAGAAGTCGCGCGTGGTCCGCCTGATGACCGGTGACCCGTTCATGTACGCCTCCGGCCCCGAGGAGGCCCAGGCCTGCGCGAAGGCCGCGGTCGGCTTCGAGATCGTTCCCGGCGTCTCGGCGGTCGCCGCGGTTCCCGCGTACGCCGGCATCCCGCTGACGGACAAGAACCACCGCGAGATCGCCGTGGTGACCTGCGGCGGGACCATCGACTGGAAGCAGTACGCCGACAACCGCACCCTGGTGCTGCTGTCCGGCGTGGGCGCCATCGGCGAGACCGCGAAGTCCCTGATCGAGGCCGGACGCTCCCCGCAGACCCCGGTGGCGGTGGCCCGCGGGGGCACCACCACCGAGCAGCCCACGGTGACCACCACGCTCGAAAACGCCGCCGCCGACGTGCGCGCCGCCCGGGTGGCGCCGCCGGCCATCATCGTCATCGGCGACGTGGTGAACCTGCGCGGCACCCTGTCGTGGTTCGAGACCAAGCCGCTCTTCGGCTGGCGCGTGCTGGTCCCGCGCACCAAGGAGCAGGCCGGGTCGCTCTCGCAGCGCCTGCGCGACTTCGGTGGAGTGCCCGAGGAGGTCCCGACGATCTCCGTCGAGCCGCCCCGCAACCCGCTGCAGATGGACAAGGCCGTCCGCGGCCTGGTCGAGGGCCGCTACGAGTGGATCGCCTTCACCTCGGTGAACGCGGTCAAGGCGGTCCGCGAGAAGTTCGAGGAGTACGGGCTCGACGCCCGCTCCTTCTCCGGCCTGAAGATCGCCTGCGTCGGCGAGAGGACCGCCGAGGCCGTCGCGGCCTGGGGTCTGCGCGCCGACCTGGTGCCCACCGGCGAGCAGTCCGCCCGCGGTCTGGTCGAGGAGTGGCCGCCGTACGACGAGGTGCTCGACCCGATCAACCGCGTCTTCCTGCCCCGCGCCGACATCGCCACCGAGGTCCTGGTGACCGGTCTGGGCGACCTCGGGTGGGAGTGTGACGACGTCACCGCGTACCGCACCGTGCGTGCGGCCCCGCCGCCGGCGCCGACCCGGGACGCGATCAAGACGGGCAAGTTCGACGCCGTGGTCTTCACCTCGTCGTCCACCGTGCGCAACCTGGTGGGCATCGCCGGCAAGCCGCACCCGTCGACGGTGATCGCGGTGATCGGCCCGGCCACCGCCAAGACGGCCGAGGAGCACGGTCTGCGCGTCGACGTCATGGCTGAGAAGCCCGACATCGACGTCCTCGTGGACGCGCTCGCCGACTTCGGTGCCGCCCGTCGCCAGCAGCTGCTGGACGCCGGTCTGCCGGTCACCAAGCCGTCGGACCGCAAGGCCTCGGGTCGTCGCAAGGTCGCCAAGTGACCTGACCGACCGCTGGTCGCCGCGGACGCCCCGTCCGCCCGGAGTCACCTCCGGGCGGACGGGGCGTTCGTGCGTCCGGTCACGGATGGGACCGGGTGGTGCAGCACGTCACCGCCCGGATCTGGACCGCGGTGAGAGGATCGAAGCATGGCTGAGCACACCGACACCGACTCCACCCGCCTCCCGGTCGTGACGCCCGTGATCCGTCCACGTCGACTGCGCACCTCGCCGGCGATGCGCCGCCTGGTCCGCGAGACCTCGCTGGAGCCGCGCCACCTGGTGCTGCCGGTCTTCGTCCGCGAGGGTCTGGAGTCACCGGTCGAGATCCCGTCGATGCCGGGCGTCCTGCAGCACACCCACGCCACCCTGCTCGACGCCGCCCGCGAGGCCGCCGACCTGGGTCTGGGTGGGGTGATGATCTTCGGCGTCCCCGAGCGCAAGGACGCCACCGGGTCGGGCGCCCTGGACCCCGACGGCGTGCTGAACCGGGCGATCCGCGAGGTGACCGCGGAGGTCGGCGGCCGCACGCTGGTGATGGCCGACCTGTGCCTGGACGAGTTCACCGACCACGGCCACTGCGGCGTCCTGACCGCCGACGGCCGGGTCGACAACGACGCCACCCTGGAGGTCTACGCGGCGATGGCGGTCGCGCAGGCCCGCGCCGGTGCCCACGTGGTGGCGCCCAGCGGCATGATGGACGGCCAGGTCACGGTGATCCGCGACGCGCTCGACGAGGCCGGCTTCACCGACGTCACGATCCTGGCGTACTCGGCGAAGTACGCCTCTGCCTTCTACGGCCCGTTCCGCGACGCCGTGGACTCGTCGCTGCAGGGCGACCGCCGCACCTACCAGCAGGACCCGGCCAACGCGCTCGAGGGCCTGCGGGAGGCGCTCCTCGACGTGGACGAGGGCGCCGACATGGTGATGGTGAAGCCCGCGCTGGGCTACCTCGACGTGCTGCGTCAGGTGAAGGACGCCGTCGACGTGCCGGTGGCCGCCTACAACGTCTCGGGTGAGTACTCGATGGTCGAGGCCGCCGCGGCGAACGGCTGGATCGACCGGGAGGCCGCGATCCTGGAGTCGCTCACCTCGATCCGACGCGCTGGCGCCGACGTGGTCCTCACCTACTGGGCCGCCGAGGCCGCCCGGCTGCTGCGCGGCTGAGCCGGCGCTTCGCCGGGTGCCACGCGGTCCGGTGGTGTCGCCGGTCCGCGTGTGTGAGTGGTGAACTGGACGCATGAGCGAGGAGCAGAACATGCGCACGGTGGACGGCGAGGGAGAAGTGCTCTCCGCGCTGCGCACCGCGGTGGCCAGGCAGCGCAGCGTGGAGGCTGAACTGCTGCTCCTGGCCGCGGAGTGGGGCCTGCTGCACCCGTCCGCGGACGGCACGCAGGGGGCTCCGGACGCGGCGGCACACACCGAGGACGGTGGCTGCGAACCTCTCGCCGGGCCCGGGTGCCCGGGGGTGAGCGAGTACGCGATCGCGGAGTTCGCGGCTGCGCTCGGCATCGGGACCGGGGCGGCGAAGACCTGGGTCGGGCACGGGCTCGAGCTGTCCCACCGCCTGCCACGGCTCTGGGCGCGGGTGCAGGCCTCGGACGTCCCGGTCGCCGCGGCCCGGCAGGTGGCGGCGGCCTCCATCGGAGCCCAACCCCCACTGTCGCGTGAGGCCGCCGACTGGCTCGACGAGCGGGTGACCCCGTTCGTCGGGCTGATCGGTCCGGCCCAGCTGCAGGAGGCCCTGGGGGAGGCGGTGCAGCAGTTCGGGCTCGCCGTCGAGTCGGACGGGCAGCCGGAGCGGGGGCCGGAGCAGGACGTCCGGGTCGAGCCGCTGGCGCAGCCGTACGCGGGGCTGGCCCGGCTCGAGGCGGTGATGGACCTGGGTGACGCCCTTGACCTGGAGCACTCCCTGGCCGAGGCCGTGCGGACGTTGACCGCGCTGGGCGCCACCGGGCCGGTCGGCTCGCTGCGCGCCACCGCCCTGGGGGAGCTGGCCCGACACCAGGGTGCGCTGGAGATCTCCGGGGGAGCCACGGGCGCCGAGCTGGACGGTACGGCGTCACGGCGGCTCGACCTCTCCCTGCACTTCACCGCCGCGGTCTCCGAGGACGGGGGAGTCGACGTCTCGCCGACGGGACGCCTCGGCGACCTCGCGCCGGTGCTGCTGCGCCAGGTGCGGGGCTGGACGGTGGGCACGCACACCGAGGTGCACGTGCACCCGGTGCAGCACGCGGAGCCGGTCAGCGTCCCGGGTGCTCCCGGGGCGGCCTGCGTCTTCCCGTGGTGCGAGCGACCGGCGTCCCGGTGCACCCAGGTGCCGGGGGTGGGCACGATCTGCGCCCCGCACGAGGCGGTGCGGGTCCGGGCGGGCTGGTCGGTGGACGACCTGGGCGAGGGACGGTCCCTCTGGACCGCTCCCAGCGGGGCGCGGTACCTGCGTGGGGCCGGGCCGGTGACCCGGCCGCTGCCGGTCGAGTGAGCGGACACTGCTCCGTGGGTCGGCGTCGACGTGATCAAGGCCCCTCACCTCGGATGCGGCGCGGGTTGGCCCGCTGCGCCACAATGGCGACGTGACGCAGCGTCTGACCTCCGAGAGCGCCGCTCTGTTCGAGCGTGCGCGGTCCGTGACCCCCGGCGGGGTCAACTCACCCGTCCGGGCGTTCAACGCCGTGGGGGGAACCCCGCGGTTCATCCGTTCCGCGCAGGGGGCCTGGCTGACCGATGTGGACGGCAACCGCTACGTCGACATGATCTGCTCCTGGGGGCCGATGCTCCTGGGTCACGCCCACCCCGAGGTGCTGGCCGCGGTGAACGCCGCGGTGGCCCGCGGCACCTCGTACGGCACCCCGACCGAGCCCGAGGTCGAGCTGGCCGAGGAGATCGTCTCCCGCACCCCGGTCGAGAAGGTCCGCTTCGTCTCCTCGGGCACCGAGGCCACGATGTCGGCGATCCGCCTGGCGCGCGGTTTCACCGGCCGTGACGTCATCGTGAAGTTCGCCGGCAACTACCACGGCCACGTCGACGCGCTGCTCGCCTCCGCCGGCTCCGGCCTGGCCACCTTCGCCGTCCCCGGCACCCCGGGCGTGCCCACCTCGGCCACCGACCTGACGCTGGTGCTGCCCTACAACGACCGCGCGGCCGTCGCCGCGGCGTTCGCCGAGCACGGTGAGCGGATCGCCGCGCTGATCGTCGAGGCCGTCCCCGGCAACATGGGCATCGTCCCGCCCGAGCCCGGCTTCCACGGCTTCCTCTCCGAGACCTGCCGCAAGGCCGGCGCGCTGTTCATCACCGACGAGGTGATGACCGGGTTCCGCGCCACCCGGCAGGGCGGCTGGGGCCTCGACGGCGCCGTCGAGGGCTGGACGCCCGACCTGATGACCTTCGGCAAGGTGATGGGCGGTGGCTTCCCGGCCGCCGCGTTCGGTGGTCGCACCGACGTCATGAGCCACCTCGCGCCCGAGGGCGGCGTCTACCAGGCCGGCACGCTGTCGGGGAACCCGGTGGCCACGACCGCCGGTCTCGCCACGCTGCGCCTGGCCACCGACGACGTCTACGCCCACCTCGACGCCGCCGCCACCCGGATCGCAGAGGCCGCGACTGCGGCCCTGACCGAGGCCGGGGTCGCGCACCGCGTCCAGCGCGCCGGCACCATGTTCTCGGTCTTCTTCCGCGACGGCGAGGTGCGCAACTTCGCCGACGCCTCCGCCCAGGACGAGCGGGCCTACGCCGCCTTCTTCCACTCGATGCTGGAGCAGGGCGTCTACCTGCCGCCGAGCGCCTACGAGGTGTGGTTCGTCTCCGCGGCCCACGACGACGAGGCCGTCGAGACCGTCATCAACGCCCTGCCCGCCGCGGCTGCCGCCGCCGCTGCCTCTGCCGGAGGAGTCGCATGAGCACCGCATCCAGTCCCGCTTCCAGTCCCGCTTCTCATCCCTCTGAGACCACCCTGGTCCACGTGCTGCGGCACGGTGAGGTCCACAACCCCGAGGGCATCCTGTACGGGCGTCGACCCGACTTCCACCTCTCCGCGCTGGGCGTGAAGATGGCCGAGCGCGTCGCCGAGGCGCTCGGCGATCGCGACATCGTGCACATGCGCACCTCGCCGCTGGAGCGGGCCCAGGAGACCGCCGCGCCGCTGGCCGCGGCCAAGGGCCTGACCCCGGTCCTCGACCCGCGCGTGATCGAGTCGACCAACCGGTTCGAGGGCATCTCGTTCGGCGAGGGCGCCAAGACACTGCTCAAGCGCCCGGGGCTGTGGCGCCACCTCTACAACCCGTTCAAGCCCAGCTGGGGCGAGCCGTACGAGGAGATGGCGGCCCGGATGATGGCCGCCGTCCACGACGCCCGGGACGCCGCGCGCGGCCACGAGGCCGTGGTGGTCTCCCACCAGCTGCCGATCTGGACGCTGCGCCTGTTCGCCGAGCAGAAGAGCTTCCTGCACGACCCGCGCAAGCGCCAGTGCACGCTCTGCTCGATCACCACGCTGCACTTCGACGGCGACCGCCTGGTCGAGGTCAGCTACTCCGAGCCGGCCGTCGACCTCATCCCAGCCAAGGACAAGAACGCCGCCTTCTCCGCAGGTGGCGCCCCCGACGAGAAGCGACCCTGACCGTGCGCCACGCCCTCCCCGCCCGTCCGCACCTTCGCCTGCCCGTTCGACTCCTCGCCCTCGTGGCTGCAGGCGTCCTGGCCCTCACCGGATGCTCGTCCACCGAGAGCACCGGGGCGAAGGGGTACATCACCGGCGACGGCACCGCCCGACTGATCGATGCGCCCGACCGCGGCGACGCGATCGAGCTGAGCGGTGAGGACCTCGACGGCGAGCCGCTCTCGCTGGAGCAGTTCCGCGGCCAGCCGGTCGTGGTCAACGTCTGGTGGTCGGCCTGCCCGCCGTGCCGCAAGGAGCAGCCCGACCTCACCGCCGCGGCCAAGGACCTCAAGGGCGTCGCCCACTTCGTCGGGATCAACATCCGTGACTCCGGCACCGCCCAGGCCAAGGGTTACCAGCGCAAGTTCGACGTCGAGTACGACTCCTTCTACTCGCCCGACGGGAAGGCGCTGCTGCCGTTCAGCGGAACGGTCCCGCCCAACGCGATCCCGAGCACGGTGATCCTGGACGCCGAGGGCCGCGTGGCCGCCTCCATCATCGGCTCCATCCCCAGCAAGCTGACCCTGGTCGGCCTGGTCGAGGACGTCGCCGACAGCACCGACGGAGCCACGACCGATGGGTGATGCCTTCGAGGAGATCGCCGCGTCCGGCACCCTGGCCGCAGCGATCCCGGTGGCGCTGATCGCGGGACTGCTGTCCTTCTTCTCGCCCTGCGTGATCCCGTTGCTGCCCGGCTACCTCTCGTACGCCACCGGCCTCTCCGCCGCGGACCTCGCCGAGTCGAAGGGCCAGGGACGCCGGGGTCGGATGGTGCTCGGCTCGACCCTGTTCGTGCTCGGCTTCTCCGTCGTGTTCGTCCTGCTCGGCGTGACCGCTGGCGCGGCTGGTGCCTGGCTGTTCGAGTGGCGCGAGCAGATCACGATCGGGATGGGCCTGCTGGTCATCCTGTTGGGGCTCGCGTTCGCCGGCTGGCTGCCGTTCATGCAGCGCGACGTCCGGGTGCACAAGGTGCCGGCCGTCGGGTTGGGGGCGGCTCCACTGCTCGGGTTCCTCTTCGGTCTGGGATGGACGCCCTGCATCGGGCCCACGCTGACCGTGATCCTCAACCTGGGGATGTACGAGGCGACCGCCTCGCGCGGCGCGGTCCTGGCGTTCGCGTACTGCCTCGGGCTCGGTGTGCCGTTCATCCTTGCCGGCTTCGCCTACCAGCGGATGCTCGGCGCCTTCTCCTTCTTCCGGCGCCACCAGGTGGCACTGATGCGGATCGGCGGCCTGATGATGGTCGCGGTCGGTCTCGCCCTGGTCACCGGGCAGTGGAACATCTTCGTCAGCTTCATCCAGTCAAGCCTGTACTTCGAGGTGGGCGTGTGACCGACCATCCTGACAACGAGCGGCGTGCCGCGGACCTCGGCGTCCTCGAGCTCCTGCGGTGGACCTGGCGTCAGCTGACGTCCATGCGCACCGCGCTGCTCCTCCTCCTGCTCCTCGCCCTGGCCGCGGTGCCGGGATCGGTGATCCCGCAGGCCAAGGTGGACGCGCTCAAGGCGTCGCAGTGGCAGGACGACCACCCCAAGCTGACGCCGGTCTACGAGAAGCTGGGCCTCTTCGACGTCTACACCTCGCCGTGGTTCTCCGCGATCTACATCCTGCTGATGCTCTCCCTCATCGGGTGCATCGTGCCGCGGCTGCGGGTGTACGCGAAGGCGATGCGCGCCCGTCCGGTGAAGGCTCCGCGCAACCTCACCCGGTTCAGCGACAACACCACGTACCGCACCGACGAGGACGCCGACGTGGTGGTCGAGCGGGCCCGGGCGCTGCTGCGCAAGCGTCGCTTCCGGGTCGACACCCACGCCGAGGGCGAGGGGGTCGGGTCGGTGGCCGCCGAGCGCGGCTACCTGCGCGAGGCCGGCAACCTGGTCTTCCACCTGTCGATCCTGGTGGTCATGGCGGGCGTGGCGGCCGGCAGCCTCTTCGGCTACCAGGGTGGCGTGATCGTCACCGTCGGCAACGGCTTCTCCAACAACCTCACCCAGTACGACGACTTCGTGCCGGGCAGCCTCTACCAGCAGGAGTGGATGGAGCCGTTCTCGTTCGACGTCACCGACTTCGAGCTCGACTGGCTGACCTCGGGCACCGGCGCGGGCCAGGCCCGCAAGTTCGTCTCCAAGCTGCGCTACACCGAGGAGCCGGGCGCCGAGGAGAAGACCTACGACCTCCGGGTCAACCACCCGCTGACCATCGGCAGCACCGACGTCTTCCTGATCGGCCACGGCTACGCCCCGGTGATCACGGTCAAGGACCCGGACGGCGAGGTCGCCTACTCCGGTCCGACGGTCTTCCTGCCCACCGACATGAACTTCCGTTCCTTCGGCGTCGTCAAGGCACCCGACGCGAAGACGCCGCTGGCGCTCGAGGGGGAGTTCTACCCGACGTACGTCTTCGACGACGGCCCGCACTCCTCCTTCGGCGACCTGCTCAACCCGCTCGTCTCGATGGAGGTCTACACCGGTGACCTCGGGCTCGACGACGGCCGGTCGCAGTCGGTCTACGTGCTCGACAAGGCGCGGATGACCAAGGTGACCGGTGAGGGCGGCAAGATGTTCCGCGTCGACATGCGACCGGGCGACACCGTCGAGCTGCCCGACGACCTCGGCAGCGTCACCTTCGAGGGTGTCGAGCGCTGGAACAAGATCCAGATCAGCCAGACCCCGGGGAAGTTCGTGGCCCTCGCCGGCGTCGTGCTCGCGCTGCTCGGCCTGATCGGGTCCCTGTACGTCCGTCCCCGCCGCATCTGGGTGCGCGCGCGCCGCGTCGACGGGACCACCCTCGTGGAGATCGGTGGCCTCGACCGATCCAGCGGTGGCGACATCGCCGACGAGGTCGAGAGCATCACCGCAGAACTCAAGGCGGCACCGACCGGTGCCGCACCGAAGGAGCAGTCGTGACCGACACCCAGTGGGAAGTCCTCAGCAACCAGGCGATCACCGTCGCCGGGGTGGTCTACTTCCTCGCCCTGCTGAGCCACCTCGTCGAGTGGGCGGGCCTGCGCCAGGTGCCGCACACCGAGGAGGTCACGACCGGGCGCACCGCGCTCTTCGGGCGCCTCGGACTGCTGCTGACGTGCCTCGGCGCCGCCGTGCACTTCGTCGCCCTGCTGGGCCGCGGCATGGCCGCCGACCCCAACCGGGTGCCCTGGGGCAACATGTACGAGTTCGCCATCTCGGGCGCCTGGTTCGTCATCGTGATCTACCTGCTCACCTACAAGCGGTTCGGCCTGTCGTGGCTGGCCCCGCTCGTCGTGGGCACCGTGCTGACGGTGCTGATGATCGCCGTGATCTGGCTGCACAAGCCCGTCGCGCCGCTCACCGAGGCCCTGGACTCGCCGTGGCTGGTCATCCACGTGGTCTCCGCCGTCATCGCCACCGCTGCCTTCACCCTGGGTGGCCTGCTCGTCATCATGTTCCTGATCCAGGAGCGCATCGAGAAGAAGGACGCCGAGCGTGGCGTGGAGCGTACGACCGGCTACTGGTCGCGCGTGCCGAGCACCAAGGTGCTGGACCGCCTGGCCTACCGGATGCACGCCTTCGGCTTCCCGGTGTGGACCTTCGCCGTGCTGATCACGGGCCCGATCTGGGCGCACGAGGCCTGGAGCCGCTACTGGAACTGGGACCCCAAGGAGGTCTGGGCCTTCATCACGTGGGTCGTGTACGCGGCCTACCTGCACGCCCGTACGACCGCCGGCCTGCGCGGCAGGGTCGCGTCGATCCTGGCGCTGCTCGGCCTGGC
>JAZQNT010000203.1:0-2251 GCA_045627505.1 Nocardioides sp. | reverse complement strand
GGCCGAGATGGCGGAGGACGGCATGACGCCGACCGTGGTGACGATCGAGGAGGACGGCCGCTGGTACGTCTCCTTCCTCGGCACCTTCCAGAACACCCTGTTCCAGGCCATCCACCACGACGAGGACGACGAGAAGTTCAGCCCGACCGCCCTCGACTGGCGCACGGTCAGCGAGGGGCACGCCCCGGTCACCGGCAAGGACTCCCGTGCCGTGGTCGAGCAGGTGCTCGCCGCGGTCCGGACAGCCGACCTGGAGACCGGTCTGGCGATGCTGCCGCAGCACCAGGTCCGGGCCTTGTGGGCCTCGTGGGGCGTGCTCGAGCAGACCGTCGCCGCGGAGCTCGAGAAGGACGGCGACCTCCTGAAGTGGGAGCTCGAGCTGCTCCGGTGGGACGCCTCCGAGAAGGAGGTCGGCGACGACCTGGTCGAGGTCCGGGTCAAGGGCGCCGAGTTCCATGCTGCGTTCGCCGACGAGGACCACGATTCGAAGGACGAGTACGCCTACGACGAGACGTTCGACGTCACCTTCGGCTTCGCGGACGGCTGCCTGAACGTGGTGGAGAAGAAGCTGCCGGGTGAGCCGTTCACGAAGTGCCTCAAGGATGCCGCCGTCAAGGGCGACGCCTTCCCGGACGACCAGCTGGTCCTGATGATGCGCAAGGTGGACGGCGGTCTGCAGTTCGACCCGCTGGCGACGCTGGTGCATTACCAGAGCACGCTCGACCTGGCCGAGCTGTACCGGTCGGCGACCACCCCCCGGACGGTGACGTCGCGGGCGGTACCTGCGTCCTGACCGGGAGCGCGTCCCGCACGTGGAGCCCTCGCCTAGGCTCGAGCCATGTTCAAGTGGATCGGCGTGGCCTTCGGTGCCGTCATGTTCTTGGCCGGGCTCGGCTGGACCCTGCAGTCGATGGACGTCTGGGACGGTGGCACGGCCTGGACCGACACCCTCGGGCCGCTGGTGGCCGGCCTGGGCGTGGCTCTGGCGTTCGTGGCGTGGCGCGGCCTGCCCGAGTGACGACCTGCCCCTGCTGGGGGTGGCGCGGTCCGTCCCGGTGGCGTGACCCCAGGGGCGTGACCCCAGTCACTCGACGTCCGTGGCGGGTCCCGGGGCACGGGTGCGCGGTGGTGCCTCGGTAGACTCGACGTGGTTTTTCCCCACGTTCACAGGAGCAGCCCCGTGGCCACAGTCGTCGTCGACGTCATGCCCAAGCCCGAGATCCTCGACCCCCAGGGCAAGGCCGTGCACGGCGCACTGCCTCGCCTCGGTTTCACCGGGGTCACCGACGTCCGTCAGGGCAAGCGGTTCGAGCTGACCGTCGAGGGTGAGGTCACCGAAGAGGTGCTCGCCCAGGTCGCCGAGATGGCCGAGACCCTGTTGTCGAACCCGGTCATCGAGGACTTCACCGTCCGCGTCGAGGACGCCCGATGAAGGTCGGTGTCGTCACCTTCCCGGGCACCCTCGACGACGTCGACGCCCGCCGTGCGGTCACCATCGGTGGCAACGAGGCCGTGGCCCTGTGGCACGGCGACGAAGACCTGAAGGGCGTCGACGCGGTCGTCCTGCCCGGCGGTTTCTCCTACGGCGACTACCTGCGCTGCGGCGCCATCTCGCGCTTCTCGCCGGTGATGACCAAGGTGATCGAGCGTGCGAACGCCGGCATGCCGGTGCTCGGCATCTGCAACGGCTTCCAGATCCTCACCGAGTCGCACCTGCTGCCCGGCGCGCTGATCCGCAACGACCACCGCAAGTTCGTCTGCCGCGACCAGTTGCTGCGCATCGAGAACAACACCACCGCCTGGACCTCTGCCTACGGAGCAGGCGAGGAGATCACCGTGGTGCTGAAGAACGGTGAGGGCAACTTCGTCGCTGACGCCGAGACCCTGGCGCGGATCGAGGGCGAGGGCCGCGTCGTGGCCCGCTACCTCGAGGTCAACCCCAACGGCTCGATGAACGACATCGCCGGTGTGACGAACGCCTCCGGCAACGTGGTCGGCCTGATGCCGCACCCCGAGCACGCGGTCGAGGAGCTGACCGGTCCCGGCACCCAGGGCCTCGGCTTCTTCACCTCGCTCGCCGAGCGCGTCTTCGCCTGATCCGTACGCTTACGGTCATGAGTCCCAAGAGCCTGTACCGCTTCGTCGCACGCGCCGAGGCGGTGACGTGGGCCCTGCTGATCTTCGGCATGGTCCTCAAGTACGGAACCGACACCACCGACGTGATGGTCCGCGTCGGCGGCATGCTGCACGG
>JAZQNT010000202.1:0-2825 GCA_045627505.1 Nocardioides sp. | reverse complement strand
CATCTGTCTCTATATTAGACAAATTATGCGCTGTGGTATTCAGCGCATTTTGACTAGTCATAAGCCCGGTTGTTCCAACGTAAAGACCGCTCATTAAAGACATGTAATCACCTCATTACTGTCAAATCTATTACTACTGCTTGGCATCAAACCCTCTTACCGCTCCAAGCTCAGCTCCTGAGCTTACTGCATTTCGACCATAATTGGCCGTTTGTGGTGCCTGTCTCATGGACCGCGAAGGGCTATTTCAGGGCCGTGTGACCGTCAAAAATAGCAGAACTGGCAAAGAAGACTATTCCAGGCCAGCTTTTTTAGTTCTGGCGTGGTACTGCGCCAGGTAGTCGTTGACCGTGACGATGTGGACGCCCTTGCCAGGGATCCCGTTGAGGTAGGCGGGAAGGGTGGCGACCAAGGTCTTTCCCTCACCGGTACGCATCTCGGCGATGTTGCCCAGGTGCAGCGCCGCGCCGCCCATGACCTGCACGTCGTAGTGGCGCTGGCCGATGACCCGCTTGGCCGCCTCGCGCACGGTCGCGAAGGCCTCGGGCATCAGGTCGTCGAGGCTCTCGCCCGCGGCGTGACGCTCCTTGAACTCCGCCGTCATGGCGCGCAGTTCCTCGTCCGTCATGGCGACGAAGTCGTCCTCGATCGCGTTGACAGCCTTGGCGATGCCCTCGAGCTGTCGCAGGATCTTGCCCTCGCCGATGCGGAGCAACTTGTCGATGATGGCAGGCACTGGTGTTGACTCCCGGACGTGTGCGTAGGTGGGCGGTCGGACGACCTCGGCCATCGTACTCACCGAAGGTGAGCCGCGGATGCGTCCCACCACTTCTGAGCGCGAGCGCACGACCCGGACGGGCCACCCTGCTGGACGGCTCCGCCAGGTGGGCCGGCGCTTGACAGGGTCCGCGTCGGGCCGGAGTCGAGGCCCGCTCAGGGCAGGTCGAGCAACTTCTCCCGGACGGCGTACATCACGGCCTCCATGCGGGAGTGCAGCTGGAGCTTCTCCAGCATGTTCCGCACGTGGTTCTTCACGGTGTTCTCGGAGATGAACAGGCGCTTGGCGATCTCGCGGTTGTTCATCCCCTGCGCCACCAGCCGCAGGACCTCGAGCTCGCGATCGGTGAGCTTCACCGCCGACGCCCGCCCCCGTTCCGCGCGCGACATCTGCTTGAACTCGTCGATCAGCTTCATCGCCATCGCCGGGGAGATCAGCGACTGGCCCTCGGCCACCACACGGACCCCTTGGGCGACGTCCTCGATGGAGGAGTCCTTCAGCAGGTACCCCACCGCGCCGGCCTTCACGGCCTCGTAGAGGTCGGCCTCCTCGTCGGAGACGGTGAGCATGATGACCTGGACGCTGGGCGAAGCCTCCTTGATCGCGCGGCAGGCCTCGATCCCGGTGCGGCGAGGCATCCGGATGTCCAGGAGGACGACGTCAGGGGCGAGCTCGGCCACGAGCTCGACGGCAGCAAGCCCGTCCGCGGCCTCGCCCACGACGGTGATGTCGGCCTCCAGGCCGAGGAGCATCATGAGTCCACGACGGAACAGTTCCTGGTCATCTGCCACGACGACCCGGACGGCTTCGGTCGTGGAGGTCGGGTTCACACCGCGCATCATGTCAGAGACACGCCGGCGCGGGCCCTCTGACTCACCGCGCGCCGGCGTGTTCCACTGCACAGTCCTCCGGGACGTCAGTCGGTGACATCCAAGGTGATCACTCCGTAGTCGTACCCCTTGCGGCGGTAGACCACGGACGGCTTCCGGCTCTCCTTGTCGACGAACAGGTAGAAGTCGTGCCCCACCAGCTCCATCTCGTACAACGCGGTGTCGAGCGTCATGGTGGTGGCGCTGTGCACCTTCTCCCGCACCACCAGCGGCCCGTCGCCGGTGACCGTGATCGGACCCTCCCGGCGCTCCGCCACCCCGTCCTCGGACGGCTCCTCCTCGACGAGCGGCTTGTCGGCCAGCGCCTCGGCCACCGACGCCGGGGTGCGCCGCCCGTGGTGCACGCGTCGACGGTCCGCTGCCTTGCGGAACTGCGATGCCATCTTGTCGAGTGCCAGGTCGAGCGCCGCCATCTTGTCCTCCGCCGCTGCCTCGGCGCGGATCACGGGCCCCCGGGTGTAGGCGGTGAGCTCCACGCGTACTGCTTGGTCCGCGAGCCGGGGGTTCTTCTCCAAGGAGACCTCACACGCAATCCTCTGGATCCGTGCGTCGTGCTTCACGAGGCGAGCCAGCTTCTCCGACACGTGGTCGCGATAACGCTCCGAGACCTCGATCTGCCGACCAGTGACCACTACGTCCATGTGAACCTCCCGATTCAACGTTGACACTCACCTGCGATGAGGACGCTCGCTCAGCCCGAGGGATGAGCGGGCGCCACGAGAGAGCCCGGGGGACGGCGGGACGAAGGATCCCGCTGCTCGTGGACCAGATCGGGTGCGCGAGCAGGCGCGTCCCGGACGGTGGGCGCGCAGCCGCGCAGGTACGAGCCCTGCGACGAAAGAACGACGACCGCAACGGACTCCATGAACAGACGCTATCCCCGGACTGGTGAGGTCGTCACGGGACCGGCCCACATGCGTGGAAAAAGTCCGGCCTCCGAGCGTCACCATCGCGCCCAGCCACCCGCCCAGCCACCACGCCCCGCACCCACTCATTTCGCCCACCCCGCATCATCGGGCATGCGCCGTCCGGGGTCATGCTCATGCTGGTCATACAGATCACGGCTCCGGGCGCCTCCTGGCCTCGGGCACCACCCGGGCGAGGGCAACGCACAGGTGCGGGCGCATCCCCACCGCGCTCAGCGCGCGGACCCCCTC
>JAZQNT010000201.1:0-7044 GCA_045627505.1 Nocardioides sp. | reverse complement strand
GGTGCTGCGCGTTTTGATGAGCAGGTCGGGAATATATTTTATTCCGCTTTGCTCCGAGATGAATTTTATAAGAAGCTCTGCCTGGTTAAAGCCTCGCAGTGCTCGCGGCGCAGGAACTCGGTGGTGTTGTGGGTGAAGCTGTCCAGCTGGTGCGCGAGCCCGGAGCGGGCCTCCTCGAGCAGTTCCGCCACCCGTGCCGCGTCGAGCGGTCGGCCGGTCAGGACCCCGCCCTTGGACAGCTGCACCCGGGCGCCGTCCACCTGGACGGTGTCGCCGTCGCCGACGAGGTCGAAGACCTGGGCACCCAGCTCGTCGACCATCACCACTCCCGCCGAGGCCAGCACCTGCGGGCCCAGGTTCGGGAAGCGGCCGGAGATCATCGAGGAGGCGTTGAGCACCGCCACCACGCCGGCGTCCACCAGGCTCTGCGCAGTGGCGCGGTCGACGTCGAGCTGGTCGATCACCGCGACGTCGCCGACGCGGAGTCGAGGCAGGAGCGCCGTGGTGCGGCGGTCGACGCGCGCGGCGCCGTGGACCCCGGTGATTTCAGGTGCGGGACGGGTTCTGGTGGTGAACTTCATGGCCCGACCATGCTCGCAAATGCGGAGGCCGTGCGGCCGCAACCCCCGGTGTTCAGCGCGTCGCGCGAGCCGTCTCGATGAGTTCCCTGGCATGCGCCAGCGCGGTGTCGGAGTCGTCGAGCCCCGCAAGCATCCGGGACAGCTCCCGCTCCCGCTCCTCCTCGGCCAGGGTGACCAGGCCCGAGGTGGTGACGGTGCCGTCGCTCGACTTGGCCACCACGATGTGACGATCGCCGAACGCGGCCACCTGGGGCAGGTGGGTGACCACCAGCACCTGGGAGTTGCGGGCCAGCTTCGCCAGTCGACGTCCGATCTCGATCGCTGCCTTGCCGCCCACACCGGAGTCGACCTCGTCGAAGACGAAGGTGGGCACCGTGGTGGTTCCGGCCAGCACGACCTCGACGGCCAGCATGACCCGGGACAGCTCGCCGCCCGAGGCTCCCTTGTCCAACGGACGAGCGTTCATGCCCGCGTTCGCCGCGAGCAGGAACTCAACCTCGTCGGCACCGTGCGCGGTGACCCGCACCCAGCGACCGTCGACGAAGAGCGTGCCGGTGGAGTCGTCGTCCAGCGAGTCACCGGGGACGACCTGCTGCGTCACCTGCACGGTGACGTTGGCGTGCGGCATGGCCAGCAGCGTGAGCTCCTCGCTGACCGCGGCCCCGAGCCGTGCCGCGGCTGCAGTGCGCAGGGCACTCATGCGTGCCGCGAGGTGGGCGAGCTTCTCCCGGAGGTCCTTGCGCTCGGCGCGCAACTGGTCGACGCGGTCATCGGCGTCGTCCAGCTCGAACAGACGCTGCGCGGCCTTCTTCGACCACTCGAGCACCTCCTCGACGGTCTCTCCGTACTTGCGGATGAGGCCGACGATCTCGGCTCGACGTTCGCTCACCGCGGCCAGCCGCGCCGGGTCGGTCTCGAGGCCGGAGGCGTAGGAGGCGACGTCTCCGGCCAGGTCGACCAGCAGGTAGTTCACCTCCGCGAGGCGGTCCGCCAGTGCCGCCGCCTCGGGGTCGTGCTCGCGGACCGAGTCCAGCGCGGAACGGGCCGCTGCGACGGTCCCCAGGGTGTCGGGGTTGCCCTCCTCGGAGGACAGTGCCTCGCGCGCCGTCTCCGCCGCCAGTCGCAGGGTGTCGGCGAACCCGAGCCGGGACTCCTCGGCCGCGAGCTCGATCTCCTCGCCCGGCGCCGGCGACACCTTCTCGATCTCCTCGAGGGAGGTTCTCAGCTGGTCGGCCTCCAGGGCACGCTCGCGTGCACTGTGGATGACGTCGTGGAGCGTCTTCTCCACCTGCAGCAGCCGCCGGTGGTGGGTCCGGTACTGCTCGGAGACCGTGCGGAGGTCCTCACCGGCGAAGCGGTCCAGTGCCTCGCGCTGAGCGGCCGGCTTGAGCAGGCGGTGCTGGTCGGACTGCCCGTGCACCGCGACCAGGGGCTCGGCCACCTGGGCCAGGCGGGACGCCGGGACCCCGGCGCCACCCACCCACGCGCGCGAGCGCCCCTCCGCGGAGATGTTGCGTGCCAGCACCACGTGACCGTCCTCGGCCACGCCCCCGACCTCCTCGACCTCGGCCACGAAGCCGGGCAGCGAGTCGGCTCGCACCACACCCTCCACGCGGGCGCTCCGGGCACCGTTGCGCACGGCCCCGGAGTCTGCGCGGCCGCCGAGCAGCAGGCCCAGCGCCGTGACCACCATCGTCTTGCCCGCGCCAGTCTCACCGGTGATCACGGTGAGGCCGGGGCCCAGCTCGAGGGTGGAGGACTCGATGACGCCCAGCGAACTGATCCGGATCTCATCGAACATCGGCGTGGCCTTCCTGGCAGGTCTCGCGGGCACGGTCTTCGGTCGAACGGTCGTCCCGCTCGTGATCCAGGCCAGTGCCGTCAGGAACGGGGGTGGTGCCGTCAGGATCGGGCGCAGGGTCCCCGGAGGCCCGGGCGGCCTCGGCCGCCTCCTGCCGACGACGCTTTTCCACCGACCCGCGCCATCCCTCGACGCTCAGGCCGAACTTGGCGACGAGCCGGTCCGCGAACGGTGCGGCGTGCAGTCGCACCAGACGCACCGGCGAAGCCCCCCGACGCACCTCGATGCGAGCACCCGGGGGGAGCTCCACCGTCCGCCGTCCGTCGCACCACAGCACACCAGCGCTGTCGCTGTCGGCCAGCACCTCGATCGCCATCACCGAGTGCGGCGAGACCACCATCGGCCGGGCGAACAGTGCGTGCGCGGAGATGGGCACGATGAGCAGCGCCTCCACCTCGGGCCACACCACCGGGCCCCCGGCACTGAAGTTGTAGGCGGTCGACCCGGTCGGGGTGGCGCAGACCACGCCGTCACACCCCCAGCGGGAGAGCGGCCGGCCGTCGATCTCGACAACCACCTCGAGCATCCGTTCCCGGGCGGCCTTCTCGACGCTGGCCTCGTTGAGCGCGAAGGTGCTGGTGACCAGCTCCTTGCCGCGGTAGACGTCGACGTCGACCGTCAGCCGGTCCTCGATCGTGTAGTGGCGCCCGACCAGGGCGAGGATGGTCGACTGGATGTCGTCCTCCTCCGCCTCGGCGAGGAAGCCCACGTGTCCGAGGTTGACCCCGAGCAGCGGGGTGCCCGACCGGTGGGTGTACTCCGCCGCCCGCAGGATCGTTCCGTCGCCGCCGATGACCAGGGCGACCTCGCAGTCGTGGCCGACGTCCTGTCCCTCCTCGACGACCTCCAGGACCGGGTCGTACGCCCGGGGGTCCAGGCCGAGCTCGGCAGCAGTGCTGCCGACGAGGCGTACGACGATGCCGTACGAGGTGAGAGCCTCGACGAACGCGACAGCCACCTCGCGTGCCGCGTCCCGACCGGTGTGGGCGATCAGCAGCACCCGACGCGTCGGGGTGAGGACGGGATTCACTTCTCCACCTTGCCAGCGGACACGCCCAGGTCCTTGGTGCGCTCCACCTCCGCGGTGATCTCGTCCGCACCGATGGTCGGCTCACCGCGGCGCAGCAGCAGGAAGAACTCGACGTTGCCGGAGGGCCCCGGGAGCGGGCTCACCGTGACCGCGCGCGCACCCCAGCCCTTGGCGGCCGCCGCGTCGGCGACCGTGGTGACGGCCTCCGCCCGCAGCGCAAGGTCACGCACGACGCCCCCCTTGCCCACGCGGTCCTTGCCCACCTCGAACTGCGGCTTCACCATGAGCGCCAGCTCACCATCGGGAGCGGTCACGGACAGCAGGGCGTCGAGCACCAGGGTCAGGGAGATGAAGGACAGGTCGCCCACCACGAGGTCGACCGGTTCCCCCACGAGCTCCGGCGAGAGCTCGCGGATGTTGGTCCGGTCGTGCACCTCCACCCGGTCGTCGTTCTGCAGGCGCCACACCAGCTGCCCGTAACCGACGTCGACGGCGAGCACGCGCTTCGCTCCGCGCTGGAGCAGGACGTCGGTGAAGCCGCCGGTGGAAGCCCCGGCGTCGAGGCAGCGCTTGCCCTCGACACCCAGGCCGTGCTCGGCGAACGCGTCCAGTGCCCCCACCAGCTTGTGGGCACCACGGGATGCGTACTCGGGACGGTCGGGATCTTCACGGACCACGATCGCCACGTCGGTGGTCACACCGGTGGCGGGCTTGGTGGCGAGGACGCCCTTGACCTTGACGCGCCCATCAGCGACCAAGCTGCTCGCGTGGTCGCGGGAACGGGCGAGGCCGCGGCGGACCAGTTCCTGGTCCAGCCGGAGACGGCGAGGAGGCACTCTTTCCTCACGCCCCCGCGGTCTCGTCGGAGGGGTCGGCGTCGAGCGAACGGCGCAACTGCTCGTGCACCCGCTCGAAGACGGCCACGCGCTCCACCACAGGAAGATCGTTCACCTGGGCAGCCTCCGCCAGGAGCCGATCCACCTGGGGTACCCCAGTGCGCTCGTACGCTCCGGATGCAGGAGCGGACGCTGACGTGCCCTCTTGTCCGTTGAGTTCCTCTGCCATGACCCCGAGGTTACCTTCAGGGCGCCGGGACCGGGAGCAATGGCGCCACCAGGTTGTGGACGGCCACGCTCTCCCCCGTGGCGTCGACGTGCCGCCAGCTCGCGGTCGCAGCCACCCGCCACCAGTCGGACTCGCGGCCGTCGCCGACCACCTCGAGCACGCCGCCGGCCACCCGGCCGCGCCATCCGCCCAGCACCACGTCGTCGCCGTCAACCGCAGGCACCGGTTGCGGGAGGAATGCCTCGGCCAGGGTCGGGCAGATGAAGCTGGGTCGCCGCACCGGTGCAGCCGCCACCAGGTCCTCCAGCCCGCAGACGCCGGTCAGCACGAGGATGGTGTCCACCCCGGCCCGGACCCCTCCCTCGATGTCGGTGTCGAGCCGGTCCCCCACCATCACCGGGGAGCGCCCGGTCTTGCGGGCGATCGTGGCGTCCAGCAGCGGACGCTCCGGCTTGCCGGCGACTCGCGGCACCACCCCGGAGAACTCCTGGATCATCTGGACGAGCAGGCCGTGACCGGGCAACGGACCCGCGGGAGTCGGGAAGGTGCGATCGGTGTTGCTGGCCGTCCACGCCAGTCCACCGCGCACCCGTGCCGCGGCCTGCATGATGTCGCGCCAGACCACGTCGGGCCCGTACCCGGTGAGCAACTCGACCACGTCCGGGTCGCCAGCATCGGGTACCGGCACCAGACCGACCTCGATCAGCGCCGAGTGCAGTCCCTCGCCGCCCAGGACGAGGATCCTGGATCCCTCGGGGTGACTGGCACGCAGCAACGCAGCCGCTGCTTGCGCGGAGTTCACCACGTCGTCGTCCGCGCACTCGATGCCGAGGCTGCGCAGGTGATCAGCGACGACGGCGGCCGGACGCGAGGCGTTGTTGGTGACGAAAGCGGTGGAAACCCCTCGCTCACGCATCTGCGCCAGGTGCGCCGGGACACCGGGCACGGCGTCGGGGCCGACGTACACCACGCCGTCCAGGTCGAACATGAACAGGTCGTGTCGCTCCACCAACGGGACACTTGATTCCAGCAACACGCTGGTTCCTCCTTCGCGTCGCGCACACCGCGCGTCCTACGATGCTGCGATGCACGTCTCGGATTTCCCAAACCCACACGTCGAGGTTCCGGCGTCTCCCGCGGTCCCGGTGCGCCTGCACCCGTTCCGCGGCGTCCGCCTCTCGCCGCGACGCGTGGCCCATCCGGCCGTTGCCCGCGCCTTTGCCCGTCCCTACAACGAGGTGGCCCAACGGCTGCTGGAGTGGGAGGGCGAGGGGTACGTCGACATCGACCACTCCCCTGCGCTCTACCTGCACGAGTACACGGTGACCGGGATGACCATTCGAGGTCTCGTCGGCAACCTGGACCTCTCGACCCGCGCCGCGGACGACGCCGAGCGGGCGGTCTTCGCGCACGAGGGCATCCATCCCGAACAGGCCGACGAGCTGGCCGAGCGCATGCACGAGATGGGGGTCAACCCGGCGCCCATCCTCCTGGTGCACCACGGCCCCGCCTCGATCCGGAAGCTGCTCGACCGCGTCTCCGCGCGCGTGCCGGCCCAGGACTACGAGGACCGTTCCGGGCAGCACCACCGGCTCTGGCGCATCACCGAGGCCGACGAGCTCGCGGAAGTCGCCGAGGGGCTCGCCAGCACGCGTCTGATGATCGCCGACGGTCACCACCGCTACGCGGCGTACCTGCGGCTGCAGGAGAGCCACCCGCAGACCCCGTGGGACCGCGGCCTCTCCATGGTCGTGGACCAGGACGACACCCCTTTCTTCCTCGGCGCCATCCACCGTACGTTGCCCGGCGTCACCGCCGCGGCCCTCGCGGCCGCGGTGACGGCGTCCGGGTCACAGCCCCTCCCCACCACCCAGCAGAGGGCCATCGAGGCCCTGCGGGGGGGCACCTGGGTGATCACCGACGGCACTCAGTGGCTCACTGTCACCAACCAGGCCGAGCGCAGCGCCGTGGAGCACCTCCACCTCGACGTCCTACCCCACGTGCAGGACCTGGGCGCAGTGGAGCACCACCACAGCGTCGAAGCGGCGCTCAAGGCCGCCGGCCCTGACGTGGTGGCGGTGATCCTGCCGGCCCCCGGATACGAGCTCTTGGACCGCGCCATGGCCGAGGGGTCGTTGCTTCCGGAGAAGGCCACATCGTTCCAGCCCAAGCCCAACATCGGGGTGCTCATGCGCTCGGCGGAGTCCGACCTCCTGGGGCCCCTGGCCCCCGGAGCTTCGCGGCCGGAGACTTCCGACGCGGTCGGGACGCAACCCGTCGCCGAGCAGAGCTGACACCTCTCACGGGAGCCGTGGGCGCCACCTCTGGGTGGCGCCCACGGCTCCTTTCTCATTACTGAAAATGGGTCGTGAAATGACCGGAGGCCCGCACCCGAGAACCAAAGTTCTCAAGGGTACGGGCCTCAACGGCTCCACAATTTGTCCGGCGGCGTCCTACTCTCCCACGACCTCTCGATCGCAGTACCATCGGCGCTGAAAGGCTTAACT
>JAZQNT010000200.1:0-3770 GCA_045627505.1 Nocardioides sp. | reverse complement strand
TGCTGGAGACCATCACGAGGTGGCCGTGCCCCTGTGCCCGGAACACCTCCATCGCGGCCTCGGTCTGGGCCAGCGCCCCGAGGAAGTTGGTGGTTGCGGTCTCCAGGTTGGCGTCCGGGCGCCCGGTGCCCAGCGGTGCGCCCTTGCCCAGGCCGGCGTTGACGACCACCCGGTCGAGCGGACGTCCCAGTGTCGCGAACTCGTCGCGGAAGGCACGGACGGTGGTCAGCACCGCCTCGGGGTCGGTGACGTCCAGCGGGCGCACCAGCACCGTGCGGTCGGGGTGGCGTTGGGTGATCTCCGCCTGCAGCGCGTCCAGCCGGTCGGTGCGTCGGGCGCAGAGTGCCAGGTCGTGGCCCAGCGCGGCGAGCTGGCGGGCCATCTCGGCCCCCAGCCCGCTGCTGGCGCCGGTGATCAGGATGGTGCTCGGTCCGCCGTCGAGGCTGCTCGGGGTGCTCATCCGCCGGAGTGTGGCACGGCGTGGGGTGGTGCGGTAGGGAAGTACGGACGCGGGGGCTCCCGGTCAGTGACCGGAAGCCCCCGCGGAAATGCGAACCGGGTCAGAGGTGGTGCACCGGCTGGCCGGTGAGGCGCAGGTAGCCGTGCGCGAGCGCACCGTTGATGATCGGAATGGCGGCGAAGACTCCGACGCAGCACGCCAGGAACCCGAGGACACCGACGCCGAGGGCGAGCAGGGCGAGCAGCAGGGAGTTGCCGAAGTGGTCGGTCACGCCGGTGACCGAGGTCTTCAGCGCTGTGCCCACGTCGGCCTGAGGCATCAGCACGACCACCACCGGGAGGAACATCAGCAGCAGCGTGGCGACCAGGCCCGGGATGAGCAGGAACAGGCTGGCGACCTCGACGATGGCCGCATAGACCAGGCCGGTGAGGAGCACGCCGGACCAGTTGAGGCCCTCGAAGCAGCCGCCGAAGCTGGCCTTGGCGCCGGTGCGTGCGACGTCCACCGCTCCCTTGGTCATGGCCACCATGAAGATGAACATCACGACGCTTCCGACCAGGGCCAGGCCGAAGTTCACCGGGGCGAAGCCGAAGCTCAGCAAGGAGTCGTTGCCGTCGACGTTGTTCACGGTGAGAACCGTCGGGGCGATGATCGACAGGGCGCCCAGCGCGAGCAGCGGTCCCCAGTTGCGGGTGAAGAAGCGCCAGCCCCACCCGATGGAGTCGGTGGCGCTGAAGGGCGCGAGCTGGGGCTGGCTGAACTGGGGCTGGCCGAACGGGGGCTGGCCGTAGGGAGGCTGGCCGTACTGACCCTGGCCGTACTGGGGCTGTCCGTACGGGTTCTGGCCGTAGGGGTTCTGCGCGCCGGGCTGCTGGCCGTAGGGCGAGGGGGGCGGCTGCTGTCCGCCGGGGTTCTGGCCGCCGGGGTTCTGGCCGTACGGGTCCTGGCTGTTCGGGTCCCGGTCGTGCGGTTCCTGGGGTGCGTTGTCGTCAGACATGTGGCCCACCGTATGCATTCACCCCCGTTCGGGTGAGGGGTGGTCTCGGAAACCGTCATGCCGGAAAAAGAAACAGACAGGCTTGACTGTTTGTTTGTTCTGGGGGACGCTCGTCCTGTGACCAGCAGCCCCGCCACCCGTGTCCCCCAGGAGGAGCGCACCCGCGCCATGCGAGCGCGGCTGCTGGAGGCCACCGTGGAGTTGTTGGTGGAGAAGGGCTTCTCGGGGACGTCCACCACGCTGGTCAGCCAGCGCGCAGGCGTCTCCCGCGGAGCGCAGCTGCACCACTTCCCGACCAAGAACGACCTCGTGGTCGCGGCGGTCGAGCACATCTCCGAGACCCGCGGGGCGGAGCTGGCCACGGCGCTCGCCGACGCCCCCACGGGCGAGGGCCGCACCCGCGCCGTCCTCGAGCTCCTGGCCGAGCACTTCACCGCGCCGATCTTCGCCGCCGCCCTCGAGCTGTGGGTGGCGGCCCGCACCGACCCCCACCTCTCCGCCGCGGTGGCACCGCTGGAGCAGAAGGTCGGCCGTCAGACGCACCACCTCACCGCCGCCGCCCTCGGGGTCGACGGCAACGCTCCCGGCACCCGGGAACTCGTCCAGGCCACCCTCGACCTGCTGCGCGGGCTCGGTCTGGCCAACACCGTCAGCGACGACGCACGTCGCCGCACGCGGATCCTCGACGCCTGGGCCGAGGCGCTCGACGCCCAGCTCGGACGCTGAGGTCCCCGCACCCGCGCATCACCGCACCGCACAACGCCGCACCGCACAACGCCGCACCGCACCACACCGCACCGCCACGGTCGCCTCGGGCTCTCGGAGGGAACGACGCCCGACGCCGACCACGGCTCCAGCTCTGGAGCAGACACCACCGCAGCACTTCACCCACGCAGCACCGGAACAAGGGAGACCGCACGTGCTCGACGAAGTCCTCGCAGACCTCGCAGCCGAGGGAGACCGGCTCGAAGCCCTCGTCGCCCCGCTCGGCGACGAGCAGTGGCGCACCCCCACCCCCGCCGAGGGCTGGGACGTCGCCACCACCATCGCCCACCTGGCCTGGACCGACGAGGTGGCGGTCAAGGCGGCCACCGACAAGGAGGCCTGGGACGCCGAGGTGATGGGGGCGATCATGAACCCCACCGGCTACGTCGACGAGAAGGCCGTCGAGGGCGCCGCTGTCCCGCCCGCCGAGCTGCTCGCCCGCTGGCAGGCCGCCCGTCCGGCGCTGGCCAAGACGCTCGCCGAGTTCCCGGTCGGGGAGAAGCTCATGTGGTTCGGTCCGCCGATGTCGCCGGCCTCGATGGCCTCCGCGCGGTTCATGGAGACCTGGGCGCACGGGCTCGACGTGGCCGACGCGCTCGGCGTCACCCTCGAGCCGACCGACCGGATCCGGCACGTCGCGCACATCGGCGTCCGGACCCGCAACTACGCCTTCTCCAACAACGGGCTCGACAAGCCGGCCGAGGAGTTCCGGGTCGAGCTGACCGCGCCCTCGGGCGAGGTGTGGACCTACGGCCCCGAGGACGCCGCGCAGCGGGTCACCGGCCCGGCCGACGACTTCTGCCGCCTGGTCACCCAGCGCGTGCACCGCGACGACACCGCCCTGGTGGCCGTCGGGCAGGACGCCGAGAAGTGGCTGGGCATCGCCCAGGCCTTCGCCGGCCCGGCCGGTGGCGGCAGGCCAGCGAAGAACCCGACCGACGAGACGGCGAAGGGGAACTGACATGAGCGACGCGCAGGGGACCGCGTCAGCAGTGGCCAGGATCGGCAACTGCTCCGGCTTCTACGGAGACCGCCTCTCGGCCATGCACGAGATGCTCCTCGGAGCCACGGGGGCGGAGAGCCTCGACTACCTCACCGGTGACTACCTCGCCGAGCTGACCATGCTCATCCTCGGCAAGGACACCTTCAAGGACCCGAACCTGGGCTACGCCCGGACGTTCGTCCGCCAGGCCGAGCAGAGCCTGGGCACCGCCCTGGAGCGGGGCGTCAAGATCGTGGTCAACGCCGGCGGGCTCAACCCGACCGGCCTGGTCGAGAAGCTGCGCGAGGTGGCCTCCGGGCTCGGCCTGGCGCCGCGGATCGCCACCGTCCTCGGCGACGACCTGCGCGCCAAGGCCAAGGAGCTGGGCTGGGAGAACGCCCTGACCGCCAACGCCTACCTGGGCGGCTTCGGCATCACCTCCGCGCTCGCCGCGGGGGCCGACGTCGTGGTCACCGGCCGGGTCACCGACGCCTCCCTGGTGGTCGGGCCGGCGGCCCACTTCCACGGCTGGACGCCCGAGCAGTACGACGAGCTGGCCGGCGCCG
>JAZQNT010000199.1:0-5075 GCA_045627505.1 Nocardioides sp. | reverse complement strand
CTTATCAGTATTATTCCGGTGTTCAGGAAAAACAGTTGAAAAATGAGCTGGAACTGATTGCGGACGGAACGGAAAAAGCCGGCCTGGAGTATTTTAACAAGGATGCGCGCGGCCGTCGACGCCGGCGCCGCCGGGTGCGTGGTCACGCAGGGCACCGACACGCTCGAGGAGACCGCCTTCGTCCTCGACCTGCTCTGGGACCGTCCTGCGCCCGTGGTGGTGACGGGTGCCATGCGCAGCGCCGACCAGCCCGGCGCTGACGGTCCCGCGAACCTGTTGGCGTCGGTGCGGGTGGCCTCCGCGCCGGTCGCGGTGGGGGCGGGGGTGCTCGTGGTGCTGGGAGACGAGATCCACGCGGCCCGTCACGTCCACAAGGCCCACACCTCCCTTCCCGCCGCGTTCGTGTCGCCGGGGCTGGGGCCCGTGGGAGGGGTGACCGAGGGGCGGGTGTGGCTGCCGTTGCGCCCAGTCCGGCGTCCCGGCGAACTCAGCACCGAGTCGATCGGCGGGAGCACGCCGGCCCCGACCCCCACCCCGGCCACGACCACGACCCCGGTCGCGACGCCACTGCCGCACGTGGTCTGCGTGCGCGTCGGGATGGGCGAGGGTCCCCAGCTGCTGGAGGCGGTCCTCGGGATGGACGTCGACGGTGTGGTGCTCGAGGGCGTCGGGGGCGGGCACGTGCCCCGCGCCTTGGTTCCGGTCGTGGAGCAGCTGGCCCGTCGGGTGCCGGTCCTGCTGGTCGGACGGCCCGGTGCCGGCCCGGCGCTCAGCCACAGCTACGGGTACCCCGGTGGCGACGTCGACCTGGTGGCCCGGGGGCTCCTGCCGGCCGGTGCCCTGGACGCGGTCAAGGCGCGTCTGGCGCTGGTGCTCGCGCTGGCCGCGCACCCCTCACGCGGCGCGGCGGAGGAATGGCTGCGCCGGACGTTCCTGCCGCCTGCCTGACCTGCCTGACCTGCTTGACGGGCTTCCGCCCGCGGCCGCACGGGCTGCTCGCCGTCGGGTGACCCGTCCCGGTCACGGGCCCGGAATGCCCGGCGCAGGGCTGGGTACCGGGGGACCCCCGGATCCAGGAGGCCCCATGACCCGCTTCGGCTACTTCCTCTCCTGCGAGGAGTACACGCCCCAGCAGTTGCTGGAGCAGGCCGTCCTCGCGCAGGAGGCAGGCTTCGAGGAGCTCTGGATCAGCGACCACTTCCATCCGTGGAACCACGAGCAGGGGCAGAGTCCGTTCGTCTGGTCCGTGATCGGCGCCCTGGCCGTGGCCACCGACCTGCCCGTCACCACTGCCGTGACCTGTCCGATCAAGCGGATCCACCCGGTGATCGTGGCCCAGGCGGCTGCCACCAGCGCGGTCATGCTGAACGGGCGATTCCGCCTCGGTGTCGGTTCCGGCGAAGCGCTCAACGAGCACGTGGTCGGAGGCGCGTGGCCGCCCGCCCGGGTGAGGATCGAGATGCTGGCGGAGGCGGTCGAGGTGATGCGCGAACTGTGGTCGGGGCGGGTCGTGACGCACGTCGGCCGTCACTACACGGTCGAGGACGCCCGCATCCACACCCGTCCCGAGCAGCAGCCGCAGGTGATCGTCTCCGGGTTCGGCCCACGCTCCACGGAGGCGGCGGCGCGTTTCGGGGACGGCTGGGTGACCACCACCCCCGACCCGGAGCTGCTGGAACAGTTCCGCAGCGCGGCCCCGGGCAAGGTGGCCGTCGTCGGTTCGAAGGTGTGCTGGGCCCCCACGGAGTCCGAGGGCGTCGAGATCGCGCACCGGCTGTGGCGGACCAGTGGCCTGCCCGGCGAGTTGGCTCAGGTCCTTCCCTCCCCCCGTCACTTCGAGCAGGCCGCTGCGCTGGTCACGCCCGAGCAGACGAGGGAGAACGTGGTCTGCGGTCCCGACGTGGAGCAGCACCGGCGCGCTCTCGAGGAGCGGGTCGCGGCGGGCTTCGACGAGGTGTACGTGGGCTCCATGGGCCCGTACTACCGAGAGATGATCGAGACCTACGGCCGGGACGTGCTTCCTGCGCTGCGGGAGAGGTGAGCACCCCGCGGGCCCAACTCCACCGGATGCGCCGGGCGACAGGCGGCCAGGGGCGGCGGTTGCCCCCGCCCCCAGCCCGATCTGCTCACGAGTTCGACTCAGTAGTTCGACGGAGGATCGCTGGCGGGGAAGGACTCCTCGCCCCATTCCTGGACCTGGTCGTCGTCGCCGTCGTGCGTGCTGCCTGGCTTCGCGGAGCCGTGCTCGGCGGCCTTCTTCTTTGACTCGTCCTTCTCCCGCTGGTCGTCGACCTTGCGCTCGTAGGTGCCTTCGGGAGCCTTCCCCGTAGGGGTGGCGGGGGTGGCCTCTGCCGGGTTCTCGTCGTGCTCGCTCTGGCTGTCCATGCCGGCTGGGTACCCGCCTGCGAGCGGTCTCATGCATCGCGGTCAGGGCGCTGTCAGTGCCAAGAGAGCCGGGCGTTCCTCCCCGCATGACTCCGCTGCGGCCGGGTACCGGTGGGCTCCACATGACCGACTGGGAGGAACGATGAACCCCGAGAACCCGCAGCAGCCCCGGAGCACCCGACGTCCAGACGGTGGCTCCGAGGACAAGTCACTCGCGGACGTCGTCAGCGACAAGATCGAGGGGGCGATCGACGCCCTCACACCCTCCTCCGTGGGGGAGCGGCGACTCGGCGCCCCCGGGGCGGAGCCGCCGGACCTGGAGGAGCCCACCGCCCCCCGTGAACCGTTGCCGCCACGCGAGGAGCAGTCCGGTCCCGCGTACCGCACCCCCACGGGCGTGCCGTCGGGGACTCCGGCAGGGGGCAGGTCCCAGCAGGGTGCCTACCTCACCACGAGTCAGGGCGTGCGGCTGGGCGACACCGACCACTCGCTCAAGGCCGGTCGGCGCGGGCCCACGCTGCTGCAGGACCACCACCTGCGCGAGAAGATCACCCACTTCGACCATGAGCGCATCCCGGAGCGCGTCGTGCACGCGCGCGGTGCGGGTGCGCACGGCGTGTTCGAGTCCTACGGAACGGCGGCGTCGCTGACCCGGGCGTCCTTCCTGGCCGAGGGGGTACGGACGCCTGTCTTCGTGCGCTTCTCCACCGTCCTGGGTTCGCGGGGTTCGGCTGACACAGTGCGGGACACGCGTGGGTTCGCCACGAAGTTCTACACCTCCGAGGGCACGTTCGACCTGGTGGCCAACAACATCCCGGTGTTCTTCATCCAGGACGGCATCAAGTTCCCCGACGTCATCCATGCCGGCAAGCCGCATCCCGACCGGGAGATCCCCCAGGCACAGAGCGCGCACGACACCTTCTGGGACTTCGTCTCCCTGCACACCGAGGCCCAGCACCACACGATGTGGAACATGTCGGACCGAGGCATCCCGCGTTCCTACCGGATGATGGAGGGCTTCGGGGTGCACACCTTCCGGCTGGTGGACGCCGAGGGCGCGACCACCCTGGTGAAGCTCCACTGGAAGCCCATGCTCGGTGTGCACTCCCTGACGTGGGAGGAGGCGCAGGTCGTGGCCGGCACCGATCCAGACTACCACCGGCGCGATCTCTACGACGCGATCGAGGCGGGCGCGTTCCCGCAGTGGGAGCTGGGTCTCCAGGTCTTCCCCGACGCCGAGGACCAGACCTTCCAGGGGATCGACCTCCTGGACCCCACCAAGATCGTGCCCGAGGAGCTGGCCCCGGTGCAGGCGGTGGGGCGGCTCACGCTCAACGCGAACCCGCACAACTTCTTCGCCGAGACCGAGCAGGTGGCCTTCCACCCGGGCAACCTGCCTCCGGGCATCGACGTCACCGATGACCCGCTGCTCCAGACCAGGTTGTTCTCCTACCTCGACACCCAGCTCACACGGCTCGGCGGACCCAACTTCTCCCAGATCCCGATCAACCGTCCGCACGCCCCGGTCAACGACATGTTGCGCGAAGGCTTCCACCAGCACGCCGACCACGTCGGGGTGGCGCCATACCGGCCCAACTCGCTCGACGGTGGCTGCCCGTTCACCGCCGGGCAGGACCTCCGGGCGTTCGTCGACCACCCGGTGCGGGTCGCCGAGGGACGGAAGGAGCGCGCCAACCCGGCCTCGTTCGACGGCCACTACTCCCAGCCGAGGCTGTTCTGGGCCAGCCTGTCGGCGGTGGAGAAGGAGCACGTGATCGGTGCCTACTCCTTCGAGCTGGCCAAGTGCTACGAGCCCGCGATCCGGGAGCGGCAGCTGAAGTGCCTGGCGCAGATCGACCAGGAGCTCTGCGCTTCGGTGGCCGCAGCGCTGGGCGTGCCAGCCCCCGAACCCGCCGTGCCTCCGACGGAGGTGGTGCCCAGTCCCGCGCTGTCCCAGCTGGGGCGGACCTGGCCGGCAGACGGCCGGATGGTGGCGTTGGTGGTGGACCAGTTCGGCGACACCGCCGGGATTGCCGACCGGGTCGCCGAGTTCGACCAGGCCGGAGTGACGGCAGTGGTGGTGGCAGCCACCGGCGGCACGGTGGACGGCATCAAGGTGGGGCGGACGCTGGCGACTGCCCGGGCGGTGGAGTTCGACGCGCTGATCGTGGCCGGGGCGCCGACGCCGGGGCCCGACGCCTCGGCGGGCACCGACGTGCGAGCCGTACCGACGGCCTCGTCTCCCGCGTTCGACGCGCGTCCGGTGCGCCTGCTCGAGGAGGCGTGGCGTCACTGCAAGCCGATCGGGGCGTGGGGCGCAGGATCGGAGCTGCTGTCCGCGGTGGGGATAGCCCCGGAACAACTCGGTGTGGCCGTCTCCACCGACGGGGCCGACGTCGTCGACCGCGTGGTGGAGCTGCTCGGCGCGCACCGGGTCTGGGACAGGTTCCCCGCCCGCACCCTCTGAGCGGGCACGCGGCTGGGCAGGGCTGACTGTGACGCTCACTGTGACGCTCACTGTGAAGCTGACTGTGACGGCCAAGCCGTTTCCTGGATGAATTGCCGGAAGATGAGCTGGAATGGTTAGGTCGCAAGAAAAAGCTGGCTGGCAACATCGATCCAAAATTACAAGCAAGTCGGAGGCCAAGCGGTCTTAGGAAGACAATAGAGAGGGACAACTCCTTGGCTCA
>JAZQNT010000198.1:0-9314 GCA_045627505.1 Nocardioides sp. | reverse complement strand
AGAATAGTGCAAACCATGTATTATCTTGATGAATATGCAAGTGACTCAAAAATAGTTTTGTTTACTAATTACAAGGCAACTTTTGAAATTTTCGAGGCCTGCGCCGGTTCCGCGAGCGGCTCGTTCCACCCCGGTGGCTGCCCCGCGGGCCGGCCCGCGCGCTCCGAGCAGCCCGCCCGGGCTTCTCGGTCCGGACCCGGCTCACGGTCACCATGGCCGTCCTCACCTCCCTGGCACTGCTCACCGCCGGGGTCGTGATCTGGACCCTGGAGAGCAGCCGGTTGGCGGCGTCCGCAGTGGACGACGCCAACGCCGAGGTGAGCGCCCTGCGTCAGTACACCCAGGACCCGATCAACCCGACCACCGGGCAGCGGTACACCTCCGCCGAGGAGCTGCTGCGCGCCTTCATGACCCGCAACACCCCCGGCCCCGACCAGATGTTGGCGCTGTGGACCCAGGACCGGGTCCCGCTGGTCACGATCTCGCCGCGGCGCAAGGTGGTCACCGAGCAGGCCTTCCTCGATGCGGTGAAGCCGCTGGCCAGCACCGGCGGGTCGACGCAGGCCCGGACCACCCGCGGGGAGGTGCTCCTGACGGTGCAGCCGGTGGTCGGCACCACCGGTCCGTCGGCGGCCCTCGTGGTGGTCACCTTCCTCGACGACGACCGGGACAGCCTGCGCGCGCTGGTGCGCACCTACGCCATCGTCTCGCTGCTGGCGCTGCTCCTGATCACCGGGCTGGCCGCATGGCAGAGCCGCCGCCTGCTGCGCCCCCTCGGCGACCTGGCGGCGGCGGCGCGCGAGATCAGCGAGAGCGACCTGAGCCGGCGCGTGCCCGAGACGGGGCACGACGACATCACCTCCCTCACCCGAACCGTGAACGCGATGCTGGACCGGCTCGAGCGGGCCTTCGCCGACCAACGCCAGTTCATCGACGACGCCGGTCACGAGCTGCGCACCCCGCTGACGGTCCTGCTCGGCCACCTCGAGCTGCTCGACGCCGAGGACACGGTTGAGGTCGAGGCCACCCGTGCCCTGCTGCTCGGCGAGGTGGACCGCATGAGCCGTCTGGTCAACGACCTGATCCTGCTCAGCAAGTCCCAGCGGCCCGACTTCGTGACCCCCGGTCCCCTCGTGCTGGCCGACCTGGTCGTCACCGTGCTGGCCAAGGCCCGGCCACTCGCGGACCGCAACTGGCGCCTGGACGAGGCACCAGACGTGCAGGTGTGGGCGGACGAGCAACGGCTCACCCAGGCGCTTCTGCAGCTGGTCGACAACGCGGTCAAGCACACCGACGTGGGTGACACGGTCGCCGTCGGCGCCTCCGCCTCCCCGGGCCGGTGCCGGGTGTGGGTCCGCGATTCCGGGGACGGGATCCCGGTCGAGCAGCGCGAGGCAGTGCTGGAGCGCTTCACCCGGGCCCGGGTGCGGGCGGAGGACGAGGGATTCGGCCTCGGGCTCTCGATCGTGTCCGCGATCGCCGTCGCCCACGCCGGACGCGTCATCATCGAGGAGACACCGGGCGGTGGCGCCACCGTCATCATCGAGTTCGCACGGGTCGAGTTCGCACTGGAGGAGAGCACGTGGCCAGCATCCTGATCGTCGAGGACGAGCAACGGATCGCGTCGTTCGTGGCCAAGGGGCTCAGTGCCGAGGGCCACCTGACCACCGTGCGGAGCGACGGGCCCTCGGGGCTCGACGCGGCGCTGTCGGGACAGTACGACCTGGTGGTCCTCGACATCGGGCTGCCCGGGATGGACGGCTTCGAGGTGCTCGACCAGATGCGTTCCCAGGGCTGCAACACGCCCGTGATCGTGCTGACCGCCCGCGACTCGGTCACCGACACCGTGGCGGCGTTGGAAGGTGGGGCGGACGACTACATGGCCAAGCCCTTCCGCTTCGCCGAGCTCCTCGCCCGGGTCAAGGTGCGGCTGCGCCAGGCCCAGGGGGCCACCGGCGCGGTGCCCGACACTCTCGAGGCCGGCGCCGTGCGCCTTGACCTGCGCGCCCGCAGGGCCACGGTGGCGGGGAACCAGGTGGACCTGTCGGCCCGGGAGTTCATGTTGGCCGAGATCTTCATGCGCAACGCCGGGATGGTGCTCTCGCGTGAGCAGCTGCTCGACCACGTCTGGGGCCTCGACTTCGACCCCGGCTCCAACGTCGTGGACGTCTACGTGGGCTACCTGCGCAAGAAGCTCGGCGCCGAGTGCATCACCACGGTGCGGGGCCTGGGCTACCGGTTCAACACCTGAGGCACGTCCGGCGTCATGCGGGCCAGCCCCAGCAGCCCAGCCCCAGCCGCCCAGCGCCCAGCGCCCACGGCCCGGGAGCCGTGGGCGCTGGAGGCGCTGCTGTCGACGCGCTGTCGAGGCGCTGTCGAGGCCTCTGGCAAGGCGTCTGGCGGGAGTTCAGCGCACCTTGTAGGTGAGCCTGGCCTCCGGCTGGCGGGCCAGCACCGGCTCGAGGGCGGTGGACACCTGCGCCAGGGTGGGGCGGTCTGAGGGTCGCGGCTCGAGGCAGGCGGACACGACCTCCCGGACCTCGACCGGAACCCGTTGCGGCATCGGTGCCGGAGCGGCGTGCAACTGCCCGAAGCGCTCCCGCTTGCTGGCCGCTGGGAACGCGCCGCTCCCGGTGACGGCGTAGTGCAGGGTCGCGCCGAGGGCCCACACGTCGCTCGCCGGGGTCGGTCCGCCCAGCCGTACCGGGTCGCACTGCTCGGGTGCCATCCAGGCGTCCGTGCCGACCGGCTGGCGCAGGGCGGCAGCCTCGGCCACCGGCCGGGCCACCGAGAGGTCGATCAGACGGGCGGGGGCGCCCATGATGACGTTGCTCGGCTTCACGTCGAGGTGGACGTACCCGATCCTGCCCAGGTAGTGCAGGGCGGAGGCGAGGTCGATGCCCAGCGGTAGGTACTGCTGCTCGGTGAGCGGACCGTGACGACGGACGAGGCTGGAGAGCCGGGGCCCGTCTACCTGCTCGAGCACGAGGTGCGGTCGTGCGCCGTCCACGTCGTGACGCAGGCAGCGGACGACGCCCGGGTGGTTGACGTCAGCCAGGGCCTGCACCTCGCGCACGAGCGCGCGCCGGGCCGCGGGAACGTGCACCTGGTCAGGCCGCAGCACCTTGACCACCACCGGTGCCCAGGTGACCTGGTCGAAGGCCAGCCACGCCTCGTAGGCGCTGCCCCCTCCGAGCAGCCGGACGGCCTCGAGGTCCTGCGTGATGGCGTCGCCCGGGGACAGACCCCACGTGTGGGACGTCCCCGCCCGAGGGACTCCCTGCTTCTCGACGTTGTGCATGGTTCTCCTGGACACCGGAATGTGATTCGCTCCTCGCCTGCAGGCGCGGTCAGCCGCGGGTGACGTCGTTGGTCACGTCGTCGCGGGTCACATCGTTCGTCACGTCGTTCGTGACGTCGTCGCGGGTCACATCGTTGGTCACGTCGTTCGTGACGTCGCCCCGGGTCACATCGTTGGTCACGTCGTTGGTGACGTCGTTGGTGACGTCGTTGGTGACGTCGTCCCGGTCGTTGGTGTCGTCGTCGTCCAGGTCTGCCACGAGGGTCACCTCCGGGGTGTCCTCGTCGCGCTTCACGGCGTCGTCACTCGCGCTGGCCTGCACCGTCAGGGCCCCCAGGGCCAACAGGCCTGCGGCAGAGACGGTGGCGGCGGTGAACAGGGTGCGGTTCATGGGTTCTCCTCGGTCATCGAGCCAGGGGCTCGTCTTCGTGAGAACCACTTTCCCGGGCCACGGTGAGGCCGAGGTGAAGCATCGATGAGACCGCTCTCATCCAAGGTCGCGGCGGCCCCCTGCCCGGTGCCGCTCGGGTGAGGGACAACGAGAGCCGGCGAGGGTCCACGCGAGAAGAATGGTGCGTCGGGAGGGATTCGAACCCCCGACCGCTCGGGTGTAAACCGAGAGCTCTACCGCTGAGCTACCGACGCGTCGGCAGGAGCCTACGTGACTGCCGTTCGGGACGCTCCCAGCGGTCTCACCGACGGTGGACCCGGCCACGGGAGCGGCCATGAAAGCGTTGAGCCGCTGGCGTCTCGGGTCACCAGCGGCTCAACGATGTTGAGTTTAATCTCGAACCGGAGGGACTGTCCCGTAATCGAGGAAAACTCGTCGAGGAATCGTCGGGCCCCGACCGTGGCCTGCCCAGCCCCCGAACTCGGGGTCAACCCAGGCTCACCTCAGAGGCTGCAGCGCGCCCTCGAGCTGGCGCAAATGCTCGTCCAGGTCGCGGCCCCGCGGCATCGCATTGTGGACCGACCACCTGATCCGCCCCTCCTTGTCCACCACGTAGGAGGAGCGTCGGGGCATGCCCTTCTCGGTGTCGAACACCTCGTACGCCCGCGACACCTCCCCGTGCGGCCAGAAGTCGCTGAGCAGGGGGAAGTTGAGCCCGTCGCCGTCGGCGAAGGCGCGCAGCGCGTACACCGGGTCGCAGGAGATGGCCAGCACCTCGGTCTCGAAGGTCATGAACTCGTCCAACCGGTCCCGCACGCCACTCATCTCACCGGTGCAGACGCCGGAGAAGGCGAAGGGGAAGAACATCAGCGCAACGGCCTTGCGACCCCGGAAGTCGGAGAGGGTCACGTCCTGACCGAACTGGTCGCGCAGGGTGAAGTCGGGCGCCATGTCGCCGCAGATGAGTCCGCTCATGATGCGCACATCCTCGCACCGTCGCTCCGCCGGACACCAAGTGCCGGCGCCTCCGGTGCGGTACCCGCCTCAGACCAGGTCTCCCAGGACTCGTTTGAGAACCTTTCCGGTGGCGTTCCGGGGCAGCTCGTCGAGGAAGACGATCTCGCGCGGCACCTTGTACCGAGCCAGGTTGGCCGCGACCCACTCCTTGAGGGTCTCCTCGTCGGCCACCGCGGTGTCCGTGAGCACGACGAACGCCCGCAGGCGCCTGCCGAACCCCGCGTCCTCGACGCCCACGGCCGCGGCTTCGAACACGTCCTCGTGCCGGGCCAGGCAGTCCTCCACCTCGCGCGGGAAGACGTTCTCTCCCCCGGAGACGACCATCTCGTCGTCCCGTCCCTCGACGTGCAGTCGCCCGTCGGCGTCGAAACGCCCCAGGTCGCCGGTGGCCATCAGGCCGTCCACGACCTCCTTGCTGCCGCCGCCGGTGTAGCCGTCGAAGAGCATCTTGTTGCTGACGAAGATGCGGCCGCTCTGCCCGGGCGGGACCTCTCGCCGTTCCTCGTCGAGGATCCTCACCACCGTGGCCAGTGGGGGTCGCCCGGCTGCGTCCGGGGCGGCTCGCAGGTCGTCCGGGGTGGCGATCGAGGCGTAGGCCACCTCTGTCGAGCCGTAGATGTTGTACAGGTTGTCGCCGAAGGCGTCCATCCACTCCAATGCCAGGTCGCCGGGCAGGGCGGAGCCCGAGGAAGCAGTGACCTCGAGGGCGGAGGTGTCGTACTTCTCCCGAACCTCGTCCGGCAGGGCCAGGATGCGCTGCAGCATCACCGGAATCACCACGAAGGAGTCACACCGGTCGTCCTGCAGCGTGCGCAGCGCCTGCTCCGGATCGAAGTGCCGGCGCAGCACCAGGGTGGTGCCCAGCAGCATCGCCATGTACATGTGTGCCAGACCCCACGTGTGGAACAACGGGGCCGCCACGTGACTGCGCCACCCGGCCCGCAGGGGCAGACGACTCATCAGGGCCACCCCGTTGTGGATCCCTGCCTCCTTGCGGGGTGCGCCCTTGGGCGTGCCCGTGGTTCCGGAGGTCATGATCACGCAGCGCGAATGGTGCGACGGGGGTTCCAGGTCAGCCGACGACCGCCCGGCCACCAATGCGTCGAGGCTGTCCGGCCGTGCGCCGGCCGCGGCACCGTCGTCGGTCCAAGCCAGCAGCCTCGCCGAGGGACCGGCTCCGGTGAGCCGGTCGGTGAACTCCTCGTCGTGGATCAGCAGCACGGGCTTCTCCCGGGCCAGGACGTCGGCCACCTGCGGACCCGCGAAGGCGGTGTTCAGGTAGAGCAGGTCTCCGCCCAGCTTCGCGACGGCGACGGTCGCCTCGACGAAGCCGCTGTGGTTGCGGCACATCACCGCCACCCGGTCGCGCTCCCCGACCCCGCGATCGGCCAGCGCCCGGGCCAGCGCGTTGGTCCGCCGGTGCAGCTCGCCGAAGGTCAGCTCGCCCCGCTCGTCGACGACGGCCACCCCGTCGGGCTGGACGGCGGCCAACTGCGAGAAGCCGCCGGCCGGTCCCGTACCCCACCGGCGCACGGTGCGCGCGATACGAGCCAGCGCGAGCGGGCTCCTCGGGCGCACCACGCCCGACCGGACCAGGACGTTCAGGGTCGTGGAGACATCAGCAATTGCACTCATGGTTGTCCTCAGGGCGAACCCGTGGCCTGCCCTCCCTCCCCAGGGCAGCAGGACGACCGGGTGTCAGGCGGGCGTCTTGGGTGTGACCAGTCGGGTCGCCTGCCAGTCCTTGCTGACTGCCGCCGTCGTGGTCTGCGCGAGGCCCGCGATGGGTGCGGCCTCGGCAATGTCGGCGGGGTCGACGTGGTTGGGCCGACCCACCTTCGGGGTGAGCAGCCAGATCGCGCCACCGCCGACGAGGTCGGCCTTGGCGTCGACGAGCCCGTCGACGAGGTCGCCGTCCTCGGCACGCCACCACAGCACGACGGCCTCGACCACGTTGCCGTGGTCACCGTCCACCATGTCGGCGTCGATGGCGTCCTCGATCGCGATCCTCAGGCCGTCGTCGGTGTCCTCGTCCCATCCGAGCTCCTGGACCACCTGACCAGGCTGGAATCCCAGCCGGCCCACAGGTCCGACAGTCGGGCTCTGGGTGGACTCGCCGCCCACGATCGCGTTCAACGCACTCTCCTCGTTCTGCACTGCAGGGTTCGGTACTGCTCGGGGCCCGCCGATCCGGCAGGTCGTGTGTAGTCCAGCGGAGTATGCCGACATTCGCAACCCCAACAACCCATCACCAGCAAAATATCAACCCCTCCGAAGTGTGGTCCACCTCTCCCGCGTGGGACAATGTGACGGTGACTGACCAGACGCAACCCGAACGTCCACACACACCTTCGGTCATCCACGAGGGCCTCCCGACCCAGCTCCCGGACATCGATCCCGAGGAAACGCTGGAGTGGCTCGGCAGCTTCGACGCACTGCTCGAAGGCCGGGGACGGGACCGCGCACGCTACGTGATGCTTCGACTTCTGGAGCGTGCCCGTGAAAAGGCGGTGGGGGTTCCGGCCCTCCGCTCGACCGACTACATCAACACGATTCCCCCGGAACGCGAACCGTGGTTCCCCGGCGACGAAGAGGTGGAGCGACGCATCCGTGCGTACATCCGCTGGAACGCCGCGGTCATGGTTTCCCGAGCCAACCGCAAGGGGCTCGAGGTCGGTGGCCACATCGCCACGTACCAGTCCTCGGCCAGCCTGTACGAGGTGGGCTTCAACCACTTCTTCCGCGGCAAGGACCACCCCGGCGGCGGCGACCAGATCTACTTCCAGGGCCACGCCTCACCCGGCATCTACGCCCGTGCCTTCCTCGAGGGTCGCCTCTCCGAGGAGCAGATGGACCGGTTCCGCCAGGAGGCGCAGCACGGCGCCGGCGCCGGCCTCTCGTCCTACCCGCACCCGCGCCTGATGCCGGAGTTCTGGGAGTTCCCCACGGTCTCCATGGGCCTGACCGGCATCAACTCCATCTACCAGGCGCGCTTCAACCGCTACCTGCACAACCGCGGCATCAAGGACACCTCGCAGCAGCGGGTGTGGGCCTTCCTCGGCGACGGCGAGATGGCCGAGCCGGAGTCGCTCGGCGCCATCCGCGTCGCGGCCCGTGAGGAGCTCGACAACCTCACCTGGGTGATCAACTGCAACCTCCAGCAGCTTGACGGCCCGGTCACCGGCAACGGCAAGATCATGCAGGAGCTGGAGGCCAACTTCCGCGGCGCCGGCTGGAACGTGATCAAGGTCGTCTGGGGCCGCGAGTGGGACGAGCTCCTGGCCCGCGACGTCGACGGCGTCCTCGTCAACAAGATGAACTCGACGCCGGACGGCGACTTCCAGACCTACTCGGTCGAGGACGGCGCCTACACCCGCGAGCACTTCTTCGGCGGAGACCCGCGCCTGCGCAAGATGGTCGAGCACATGAGCGACCGTCAGATCGAGAAGCTGCCGCGCGGTGGCCACGACTACCGCAAGGTGTACGCCGCGTTCGAGGCCGCGACCAAGCACGTCGGCCAGCCGACGGTGATCCTGGCCAAGACCATCAAGGGATGGACGATCGACGCCCTTGAGGGCAAGAACGCCACCCACCAGATGAAGAAGCTCACGCCCGAGGACATCAAGAAGTTCCGCGACCGCCTGCAGCTCCCGATCTCCGACACCGACCTCGAGCGTTCCTACGCCGAGACCGGCGCGCCGCCGTTCTTCCACCCCGGCGCCGACTCCCCTGAGATGACCTACATGATGGAGCGCCGCGCCCAGCTCGGCGGCTCCATCCCCCGCCGGGTCAACCGCTCCAAGGACCTGACCCTCCCCGGCGACGAGGCCTACAAGGACCTCAAGGCCGGATCGGGCAAGAACAAGGTCGCCACCACGATGGCGGTCGTCCGTCTGCTCAAGGAGTGGATGCGCCACGGCGAGATCGGCAAGCGCATCGTCCCGATCGCTCCCGACGAGTACCGCACCTTCGGCATGGACGCGATGTTCCCGTCCGCGAAGGTCTACAACCCTGGCGGCCAGCAGTACGAGGCCGTCGACCGCAAGCTGCTCCTGGCCTACAAGGAGTCGGCCGAGGGCCAGATGCTGCACGAGGGCATCTCCGAGGCGGGTGCGCTGGCTTCGGCCACCGCCGCTGGCACGGCCTACGCCACCCACGGTGAGCACATGATCCCGTTCTACATCTTCTACTCGATGTTCGGGTTCCAGCGGACCGGTGACTCGATCTGGGCGATGGCCGACCAGCTCGCGCGCGGCTTCCTCATCGGCGCCACCGCAGGTCGCACCACGCTCACCGGCGAGGGCCTCCAGCACGCCGACGGCCACTCCCCGCTGCTGGCGGCGACCAACCCGGCGGTCGTGCACTACGACCCGGCGCACGCCTACGAGATCGCGCAAATCATGCAGAACGGTCTCGAGCGGATGTACGGCACCGGCGGCCCCGCGGGCAACGGCGAGAACGTCATCTACTACGTCACCGTCTACAACGAGCCGGTCGCCCAGCCCGCGGAGCCGGCCGACGTCGACGTCACCGCCGGGTAACCCGACTTCACCGCGGTCACCGCCACCGACAACGGTGCGCCGGCGTGCTCGGGCTTGATCGTGG
>JAZQNT010000197.1:0-1523 GCA_045627505.1 Nocardioides sp. | reverse complement strand
GACCACGAGAACACGAGTGGGGACATCGGTACCCGCCTCCCCCGTCGCGACCGAGCCGCCACCGAACATCACTCCCGCCAACAGTGCGAGAGTGAGCGCCAGGCCGACGAGGACGACGCGGCCGCGCGGCGTGAGCCGCACCCCTTCCCACGAGGAGGTCCGACGAGCACCGCGCCCCACGGCGAGACCGGTGGCGCCGCGGTTGATCACGATGGTGCTCATGGTGGACCTCCTGAAGTACTGACTCGCTACAACTGACTGCTGATCTCTGCGCCGACTGCTGCTGACCTCGTCGAGAATCGGTGCCGACTCGAACGAATGTCTAAGGGGGACCCCCGACACCTTCGAGCAGACCGAGCCGGACCGAGGCCCAGTTCGAGCTTCCGTTCGCACACATGTTCGATTCGAACATGTGTGCGAGGCTAGGGCACACGTTCGAACGAAGCAAGCACTGTTCGAACATCTGTTCGGGCGTGTCGCCTCCGGCAAACTCACCAGTTTCCGGGATGCCGGTGACCACTGCCTTCCCTACCGTCAAGGCATGCGCCACCTCGTCGCCTCCGCCACCGACACGGTCGAGGAGGACTTCGCCGCACTGCAGCGGACCCTCGCGGCCTCGCCCGTGCTCAATCGACTCGAAGCCCCTGACGCCACGGTCTTCTGGGGGCAGTTGCCACTCGTGGCCGTCAACGTGATCGCCGACGCCCGGATTGCTGACGAGGACGTGGCGCGGCGGGTCCCCGAGCTGCTCAAGCCGTTCATGGAGCGCGGACTCCCCTTCCAGTGGCTCACCACTCCGGCCACGACCACGCCCGCGCTGGAGGCGGCGTTGGCCCAGTCGGGACTGCGCGCCCAGGAGTACCCGGCGATGTACACGTCCCTGCGCAACCCGATCGACCCCGGGACGCCGGCCGACGTCTACATCGACATCGTCTGGCCCGACCAGGTGGCGCCGGTCAACGCCGCGGTCTTCAACGACTTCGGCCATCCGGCGCACGTCGCCGAGACCCACCTCAACATCCTCGACACGATGGATCCCGAGACGAACCACTTCTTCCTCGCCCGCAGCCTCAGCAACGGCCAGGCCCTCGGCGCGAGCACGATGCACACCCGCGGCGACAGCGTCATGCTGGCGAGCATCACCACCGTCCCCGCTGCCCGCGGCCGGGGCCTGGAGCGCGCCCTGGCCGGCACGATGATGAACCGGGGCGCCTCCACGGGCGCCACCAGCGCCACCTTGGTCGCCAACTCCTCGTCGTACGCCACGTACGTCGAGCTGGGCTTCCGGACGCAGTTCAACGTGGTCACCTGGATCTGGCAGCCCGAGCACTGACGCGCCCCTCCCGCGGCGCGAACACACGGGGCCCACACGTGGCCCACGCGTGGCCCACACCTGTGCCCACGCCTGACCCACATGGCCTGGGGCCCGGGCCGGTGACACGCCCATTCGAACACCTGTTTGAAACCGGCGCCCGGAGCCACTAGCGTGAGGTCACGTCCAGGCCGTTCCCCAGGAGGACCAC
>JAZQNT010000196.1:0-3226 GCA_045627505.1 Nocardioides sp. | reverse complement strand
GTGCGCCGACGGCTGGTCGACACCTTCCGTTCGACGCCGTGGGTCTGGCTGCTGATGGCGGTGGCCGTCGTCCTGCGCCTGGCCCACGGACTCCTCGGGGACGACGCCACCTCGTTGGGCGCTCCGCAGCGGGCCTCCGTCGCAGGGGACGTCGTCGAGCAGTACCTGCGCCAGGTGGTCTGGGGGCTCGCCGGCGGCCCGTGGGGCGGGCACTGGACCGGGGCGGTCCTGGACCCGGACCGCGGGGGCGCCTTCACGCTCGCGGTGCTGGCGTGCGCCCTGGCGGCGATCCCGCTGCTCCGCTCGGCTCGGCGCCCCCGGGTCCGGGTGGCACTGACCGGGTTGGCGGTGACCGTGCTGCTCTCCCTGGTGGCGGCGATCAGCACCAACAGCGACCTGCTGGCGCTCGGCATGGTCACGCGGCGCTGCGCCGACGCCGCGCTGTACTTCGTCCTCTTCGCCGCCGTGGCGTTCCGCAGCGCCCGGTTCCCCCGGTGGATGCACTACGTGGTGCCGCGCTCGATGGTCCTGGCCTCCTTGCTGGTCGCTGGTGCGCTGCTCATCTCCAGCGCGGTGACGACCCGTGCGGTGGTGCCGTACCTGGAGAACAAGGACGACCGCGGGTTCGTCGAGGCGATGGCGGCGGGCCTGCTCGGCAACCCTGCAACCGTGCTGCTGGAGGACCCGACGCCGGAGTGGATCATCCACCCGTGGTTCGGGGATGACGCACGGGTCTCGACGGTGGCCTCCCTGCTGCCCGAGCAGCCACTCCTCGACGTGCCCAGCGAACACCTGCGCAAGGTGGACGCGGGCGGCCACCTGCGGGAGGTCAACCTGTTGGAGCCGGTCCGATCGCTCTCCTCGGGCGGCGTGTGCGCCCACAAGGTGGGCACCTCGCCCTCCGAGGTCCCGTTCGAGTCGGAAACGGCGAGCCAGCGGCAGGTGCTGCAGTTCGACTACATCGTGGGGGAGGACGCCTTCCTGCGTCTGCAAGCGGGCGGCGCCCAGTTCCGTCTCGCACTGAAGAAGGGCATGTCCCGGATCCAGGTGCCTCTGCAGGGCGGCTTCGACTCCGCCACGTTCTCCCTCGACCCGGCCGCCGGTGACCTCTCCGCATGCCTCGGGCTGGTGGAGGTGGGAACCCCGATCGAGGCCCCGTTCCGGGGACTGCAGTGATCTCGCCGCCCGGTGCGGGGGCGGCGAGGGCACAGGAGGAGGGCGGTGCCCGCCGGCGCGTGACCGCGGTCGAGTGGCTCGTCGCCCTCGTCCTGGTGCTGGTGGTCCTGGGCCCCCTGTTCCTCTCCCGCGGCTTCGCACTGGTGGGGGACATGGTCTTCGTGCCGGAACAGCCCTGGAAGGACGCCTGGACGGGTGGTGACGGTGGGGTGCCGCGCGCCGTTCCGGGCGATGCCGTGGTCTCCGTGCTGTCCGCCGGCGTGGGCGGTGAGTTCCTGCAACGTCTCGCCCTCGCCGGTGTGCTGGTGTCCGCCTTCCTCGGCATGTGTCGGCTGACCGAGCCGCTGCCACTGGTGGCTCGGCTCGCGGGGGCTCTCTGCTTCACCTGGAACCCCTACGTCCACGAGAGGTTGGCCATCGGCCACTGGGCCCTGCTGTGCGGGTACGCGGCCCTGCCCTGGGTCGGGGGGCCGCGGTGGTGCGGCTGCGGCGCGCCCCCGAGGTGTGGGCCGATGCTCCCGAGCCCGCACGGGTGGAGTCGCGACGACAGTGGTGCGTGTTGCTGCTGGCGCTGCTCGTCGCCGGGTGGGCAAGCCCCACGGGTGGCGTGCTGACCGTGCTCACCGCTCTGGTCCTGGCACTGCCACAGGCCGCATTGCTGGGGCGCGTCCTGGCAGCCGGCCTCTTCGTGAACCTCCCGTGGATCCTGCCGGCCTTCCTCAACGGCACCGACCAGCTCGCCCCGGACGTCTTCGGGGCCGAGGCCTTCGCCGCACGTGCGGACACGCCGTGGGGTGTGGTGGGCTCGGTCCTCTCCTTCGGGGGGATCTGGAAGGAGTCGATCGTTCCTGCGGCGCGGGAGGACCTGTTCTACTCCGGAGTCGGCGTGGTCGTCGCGCTGGTCGGTTTGGCCGGCCTCCTGTTCGGAGGTGGGCGAGTGCCGCTCCCGCGAGGTCAAGCGCTGATGCTCGCCGGGCTCGGCCTGGTGCTGGCGCTCTGGGGGTCGTGGGAGTCCTCGCGGGCTGCGCTGGAGTGGGTGGTTGTCCACGTGCCGGGTGGTGGACTGCTTCGCGACGCGCAGAAGTGGGTGGCGCCATGGTGCCTGGTGGCTGCCTGCGGGTTCGCCGTCGCCGTGGCCGCCGTGCACCGCTGGGCGAGCCGGTGGGGTACGCCTCCGACGGCGGCCTACGCGGTGATGCTGCTGCCCCTGCTGTCCCTGCCCACGATGGCCTGGATGCTCGCGGGTTCCGTCCCAGTGGCCGAGTATCCCGCGGAGTGGAACACGGTCCGCGACGAGATGGAGTCCCGCGGGGTAGCCGACGACAGGGTGGTCGTGCTTCCCTTCGCCACCTACCGCCAGTTCGCCTGGACGCCGCGCTCCGTGCTCGACCCGGCGCCCCGGTTCTTCCCCGGACGGATGGTCACCGACGACGCCTTGACCGTGGCCGCGGGGACGGTGGGCGGCGAGAGCGCGCTTGCCGCTCGGGTCCGCGAGGCGGTGACGGCCGAGGCCAGATTGCCGTGCCCGATGTTAACAAAATTCATGAGGTGAGCACCCTCCGTTATTCGATATTCTGGATCTGCTCTCTGATCTTTTCGATCTCGGTCTTCATGTCCACGACGAGGTGCGCGATCTCCGCGTTGCCCGCCTTGGAGCCGATGGTGTTGGTCTCGCGGTTAATCTCCTGTACGAGGAAGTCGAGCTTCCGCCCGTTCGGCTCGTCGGAGTTCACGATCTCGCGCAGCGCCTTGAAATGGGATGCCAGCCGCACCAGCTCCTCGTCGATGGCAGCCTTATCCGCAAAAATCGCCGCCTCGGTGAGAATCCGCTGCTCCGTGGTCTCCACGTCGAAGTCCTTCAGGAGCTGGCGGAAGTCGGATGTAGCCATGTCGTTCTGTGGGCCAAGGAGTTGTCCCTCTCTATTGTCTTCCTAAGACCGCTTGGCCTCCGACTTCCTCGTCGATGGCAGCCTTATCCGCAAAAATCGCCGCCTCGGTGAGAATCCGCTGATACGTGGTCTCCACGTCGAAGTCCTTCAGGAGCTGGCGG
>JAZQNT010000195.1:0-1902 GCA_045627505.1 Nocardioides sp. | reverse complement strand
ATGCGACGACAGATCGCTCTTCCGGGGTGGGTTCCATGGCTTTCCTTATCCCCGTGGTCCTGTTGGCGGTAATCACCGGGCTGTTCTGGTACCGCACGCGGCATACCGGGCCTGTGCTCACCCCGGCGCCTTGATACAGCGTTAGTTCCCCGCGCCAGAGCGACAGGCGCACGGCTACAACCGTCTCTCCATCGCCTCCCACCACCCCGTGCCCGGGGCGAAGCGCCCCCTCAGCCACCAACAGGAGCAACCATGACCCACGACGCTCTGAACTCCCTGGGACACCGCACCGTCCCCGGCCCTCCCCCCGATCTCGGAGAGCGCCTCACCCCGCGGAACGTGCCGTTGGGCGGGCCGCGGGCCATGACCGTGCGCCGCACCCTGCCGCAGCGGACCCGGTCCCTCATCGGTCCGTGGTGTTTCGTCGACCACTTCGGTCCCGACGACGTCTCCGCCAACGGCGGCATGGCCGTGCCCCGCCACCCCCACACCGGTCTCGCGACCGTGACCCTTCTGTTCTCCGGGCAGGTCCTGCACCGCGACTCGACCGGGTTCACCAACACTGTGCGCCCTGGGGAGGTGAATCTCATGATCGCGGGCCGGGGCATCTCCCACTCCGAGTTCTCCACCCCGGACACCACCCGCCTGCACGGGATCCAGCTCTGGTATGCCCTGCCGGACGACCTCCGCCACGGGCCACCGGAAGCCCAGCATCATGTCCCCACGCCGGAGATCAGGCCCGGGGGTACCGTGCGCACATATGTCGGGCGCATCGCAGGCGCCTGCTCACCGATCGACACCCGGACGCCGGCTCACGCCGCCGAAGCCCTCATCAACCCCGGTGAAAGCCTCGACCTGCCGCTGGACCCGAACTGCGAGCACGGACTACTTCTCGATACCGGTTCGGTCTCCCTCACGGCGTGGGAAGCAGACGGTGTCGAGGCCTCTGCGCGAACCGCACTGTCGCCCGGCGCGCTGCACTATCTCCCCGCCGGGCTGCCTGGCGTGCGCTTGCACGCCAGGCCCGGACCAGGCGTCCGCGTCGTGATCGTGGGTGGCCCACCCTTCGACGAGGACATCGTCCTGTGGTGGAACTTCGTGGCCCGCAGCCACGCCGAGATCGTCGCCTACCGCACCCAATGGCAGCGCGAAATCGGCGCCGAGCCGGGTCCTGCACCGGGACCGGTGCGCTTCGGCCCATACCCCTCCGAGCCTTCGGGTGCGCTGCCCGCACCTGAACTACCCAATGCCCAGATCAGACCCCGTACACGAGCGAGAGGACAGCAATGACAACCGAAAGTGAACGCAGCACGACTCAGACCCAGCCCGTCGAGGTGCGCAACAACTCTGAAGAGAGCCGTTTCGACATTCTGGTAGGGGGCGTCTCCGCGGGGTTCTCAATGTATACCCACCATGACGAGGGTCCATCGCGGCAGCGCATCTTCTACCACACCGTGATCGACGAGCAGTTCGACGGGCGGGGCCTGGCCAGCGTCCTCACCCGCACTGCCCTGAGAACCAGCGTCCAGGAGGGGTATCGCCTGGTGGCGGTCTGCCCCTACGTTGCGAGATGGCTCACGACGCATCGGGACGTCGACGACGCCGTCGACAGGGTCCGCCCAGCCCATCTCGCGGCAGTGCGACGGGCCGCGCAAGGGTCCGGCTGATCGATCAGGTACATACCGCCCCTAGAGAGGTTAGTGTCATGTCTGCAGTCCACCACCGCTTTGCGGCCATCGAGGGCCGCCGGATCTTCTACCGTGAGGCAGGGTCTCCCGAGTCACCAACGGTCGTTCTGCTCCACGGGTACCCGACCAGTTCGGCCATGTACCGCAACCTGATCCCGTTGCTCGCGGACCGCTACCACGTCGTCGCGCCAGACCATCTCGGCTTCGGGCTATC
>JAZQNT010000194.1:0-2429 GCA_045627505.1 Nocardioides sp. | reverse complement strand
TTCAGGTAGCTGCCGAGGGAGTCCTCCCAAGGCTCCGGATCGAACCCGGTGCTCCTGATACGGGACAGGTCCATGGTGCTCTCCACCGGCCGCGGGGCCGTGCCGGGGCGGGACTCCGCGTAGGCGGCGGTGGTGGTGGCGCCCACGTCCTGGGCATCGCGTCCGCTGCCGGCGAAGACCCGCTGCGCCAGGGTGCGCCAGGTGACCGGCTCGCCGGCTCCGCTCAGGTGGTAGGTGCCGTACGGAGCGCCGGTGGCCACCAGGTGCCGCACCGCGCGGGCGATCTCGGAGGCGAACGTCGGACGCCCGACCTGGTCGTCGACCACCGCGGGGGAGACCCCCTGCAGCGCCAGGCGACGCATCGTGGCGACGAAGTTGGCGCCGTCGCCGACCACCCAGGAACACCTCAGCACGTAGTGGTGCGGTGCCCCGGCGACGGCCAGGTCGCCTGCGGCCTTGGACTGTCCGTAGACGCCCGCGGGGGAGAACGGGGAGCTCTCCTGCCAGCCGTGCTCGGGCGCCGCTCCGTCGAAGACGTAGTCGGAGGAGAAGTGTACGAGCGTGAAGCCGTGCTCGCGGGCGAGGGCGGCAAGACGGGCCGGCCCGGTGGCGTTGGCAGCCCAGGCCGCCTGACGCCCCTCCGGCGTCTCGGCCGCGTCGACCCCGGTGTACGCGGCGGCGTTCACCACTACGTCGTGCCCGCGCCAGTCCCAGGCGGCCAGCGCCTCGGGGTCGGTGACGTCGAGGACGTCGCGCCCGACCACCAGCGCCTCGGGGAACTCGGCGGCCAGGGCGCGGCCCACCTGGCCGTTGCCGCCCAGCACCAGCATGCGCTGGCGCGGGATCGGCTGCACGGCGTCCAGGGTGGGGTTGTGCTGGTCCTTCTCCGAGATCTCGCACTCGGCCAGCGGGATCGGCCAGGTGATCGCCGCCTGCTCGTCGTCGAGCGCGAGCGCCGGGTAGGCGATGCCGGCGCGCCAGTGCTGGTTCACCAGGTACGTGTACGCGGTGTCGTCCTCCAACGTCTGGTAGGAGTTGCCCACCCCGCGCGGGACGAAGACGGCGATGGACGGGTCGATCTCCAGGGTGAACGTGGTGCCGAAGGAGTCACCTTCACGCATGTCCACCCAGGCGCCGAAGATCCGTCCGGTGGCCAGGGAGACCAGCTTGTCCCACGGCTCGGTGTGGATGCCCCGGGCGACGCCGCGGGCGGTGTTGAACGAGACGTTGTTCTGCACCGGACCGAAGTCGGGCAGACCCGCCGCCAGCATCTTCTCGCGCTGCCAGTTCTCCTTGAAGAACCCGCGGGCGTCCTCCCGCAGGTCGAGGTGAACCACCAGCAGCCCCGGGATCGGGGTGGTCTCGACGCGGGGGAGCGCCGCGAGGGTGTCACTCATGCTCTCAGTGTCCCTTCGTGGCGTACTTGGCCTCGGTGGCCGCCTTGGCCGGCCGCCACCACGCCTCGTTCGCCCGGTACCAGTCGACGGTCCGGGCCAGCCCGGTGGAGAAGTCGGAGTGCTCGGGCTTCCAGCCCAGCTCCGCGCGCAGCTTGGACGAGTCGATCGCGTAGCGCAGGTCGTGCCCGGCGCGGTCCGTGACGTGCTCGAAGTCGTCGGGGTCGCGGCCGAACAGCACGTTCAGCTCCAGCACCACGTCGAGGTTGTTCTTCTCGCCGTCGGCGCCGATCAGGTAGGTCTCGCCGATGGTGCCCTGGTTGACGATCGTCCACACGGCCGAGGAGTGGTCGTCGGCGTGGATCCAGTCGCGCACGTTGGTTCCGGCGCCGTACAGGCGCGGACGTCGACCGTCGATCAGCTCGGTGATCTGGCGCGGGATGAACTTCTCCACGTGCTGCCACGGACCGTAGTTGTTCGAGCAGTTGGACAGCGTGGCCTGCACCCCGAAGGAACGCACCCAGGCGCGGACCAGGTGGTCGCTGGCCGCCTTGGAGGCGGAGTAGGGGCTCGACGGGTTGTAGGCGGTGGCCTCGGTGAACCGGGCCGGGTCGTCGAGCTCGAGGTCGCCGTACACCTCGTCGGTGGAGACGTGGTGGAACCGGACCCCGTGCCTGCGCACCGCCTCGAGCAACGTGAACGTGCCCACGATGTTGGTCTGGATGAACGGGCTCGGGTCGTGCAGCGAGTTGTCGTTGTGCGACTCCGCCGCGTAGTGCACCACCACGTCGTGCTCGGCGACCAGGCGGTCGACCAGGTCGGCGTCGGCGATGTCGCCCACCACCAGCTTCACCCGGTCCGGATCCAACCCGGCCAGGGACTGCTCGTTGGCCGCGTACGTCAACTTGTCCAGGACCGTGACCACGGCGTCGGTCCGCTCCACCAGGAAGTGCACGAAGTTGGAGCCGATGAACCCCGCGCCACCCGTGACGAGTACTCGCTGCATGGGTCGGAGTCTAAGCGCGCGGAGCGATT
>JAZQNT010000193.1:0-7059 GCA_045627505.1 Nocardioides sp. | reverse complement strand
GAGCCGATGCGGAGCCAGCGCGACGCCGTCGCCCACGCCATGGACCTGGTGCGGGCCGACCTCGCTGCGCGCGGCGGGCGTTCGGTCGTGCTCGCCCACACGTTCGTCGCCGGGGCCGAGGGGGAGAGCTGCGAGTCCGAGCGCGACATCGTGCCGACCCTGGAGGTCGGGGGCGTCGACAAGGTGCCGGTGGACGCCTTCTCCGGGATCAGCTACGCCGCGCTGGGGCACATCCACGGGCGTTCGACGTTGGCCGAGCACGTCCGCTACTGCGGCGCTCCGCTGCACTACTCCTTCTCCGAGGCCGACAAGCCGAGGGGCGGCTGGCTGGTCGACCTGGACGCCTCCGGCCTGGCCGCTGTCGAGTGGGTCGACTTCGTGGTGCCGCGTCGGCTCAAGCGGCTCGTCGGTGAGATCGACGACCTGCTCTCCGACGCGTCGTTGGCCGTCTGGGAGGACCACTGGGTCCAGGTCACCCTGACCGACCGGCTACGGCCCACCGACGCGATGCGTCGGCTCCAGCAACGCTTCCCGCACTGCGCTCACCTGGAGTTCAAGCCCGCGGTCGTGGCCGAGGACAGCGGCCTCGGGTACGCCGCACTCGTGCGCGGGCGGAGTGACGAGGAGGTCGTCGACGCGTTCCTGACCAAGGTCCGCAACGGCGTCGGGGCGACGCAGGAAGAGTTCGAGCTGGTGCGTGACGCGATCACCCAGCACGACTCCGCCACCCAGCACGACTCCGGGAAGGTGCGCGCATGAAGATCCACGAGGTCCGGCTCCAGGGGTTCGGTCCGTTCCGGGACACCGAGGTGGTCGACCTGGACGCCTTCGACGACGCTGGGATCTTCCTGATCACCGGTCGCACCGGTGCCGGCAAGACGTCGGTGCTCGACGCGATCACCTACGCACTGTTCGGTCGGGTGCCGCGCTACGAGGACGCCGCCGGCGACAAGGTGCGCAGCGACCACCTGGCTCCCACCGAGGTGTGTGAGGTGAGGGTCGACTTCACCGTGGCCGCCGGACGCCACCGCATCACCCGGCGCCCGGCGTACAAGCGGCCGAAGCTGCGCGGCGAGGGACTGACGACGGTCAAGGCGTTCTTCGAGATGGAGGAGCTCCGCGCCGGCGATTGGCACGTCCTCGAGACCAAGGAGGGCAACGCCGACAAGTACGTCTGCGACGTCGTCCCGTTCACCGCCGAGCAGTTCCAGCAGGTCGTGCTGCTCGCCCAGGGCCAGTTCCAGAGGTTCCTGGTCGCCGACTCCGGCGAGCGTCGCGACATCCTGAGCCGGCTCTTCGACACGCAGCGGTTCAGCGCCTACTCCGCAGACCTCCGTGACCGCGCAGCGGCGTTGGGGCGGGAGCTGCAGCACCTCTCCACCCAGGTGGCCACGCACGTCTCCAGCCTCGCCGAGCAGGCGGCAGTCGAGGTGCCGGAGGGCGTCGACGTCACGACCGGCAGTGGCCTCGTCGAGTGGGTCGACGACCTCGCCAACATCCACGGGCAGGCCGTGGCCCAGGCCCGCGCCCTCAAGAAGGTGGCCGACGAGGAGGTCGCCACGGCGCGCGGCCTTCACGATGCAGACACCGACCTCCGCCGGCGTCAGGAGCGCCTAGCGGACGCAGTGCGTCAGCGCGCGCTGCTGCGGGAGCGTGCTCGGGAGGTGGAGGAGCTGCGACGACGGCTGGACCTCGGCCACCGGGCGCGTCTGGCCGAGCAGGCCTGCCGCGCGGCTGACGTCCGCGCCGGCGAGAAGGAGCAGTGGCAGAAGGCGCAGGAGGCCGCAAGGACCGCCTGGGCCGAGGTGTTCGGCTCCACCCCGAGCGCGGACGTGACGGTGGTGGGGCTCGTGCTCGAGGAGGTCGCCGCAGAGATCGCCACCCTGGCTGCGGTGGTGGCCGACGAACACCGGATCCCGCTCCTGGAACAGGCCGAGGACCGGGCGCGCATCGCCGTCGAGGCGTTCGAGCAGGCGCTCGCCGAGCGCAGGCTCCGGCAGCAGGAGCTGGGGGTGGAGGCCGAGGAGCTGGAGCGCCGGGCCGCGGAGCTCGGTGACCTGCTCGAACAGTTCGACGGGCTGCAGGCCGAGCAGGAGGCGGCCGCGCGCGGACTCGCCGCCGCACGTGGGCACGACCAGCTGGTCGTGCTCCTCGAGGCTGCCTCCAGGACCGAGCTCAAGGCCCTGGAGGGGCACGACGCCGCCTCGTCGCAGGTCACCGCGCTGGTGCGACGTCAGCTGGAGGGCTATGCCGGAGCGCTGGCCCAGGAGCTGGTGCCGGAGACGCCCTGCCCCGTCTGCGGTGGGTGCGAGCACCCGCGCCCCGCCGACCTCGCCGTGGATCACGTGGACGCGGAGACCCTCGACGCGGCGCGCGGGGTGCGCGAGGAGGCGCAGTCCGCCCTGCGCGCGGCGGAGGTGGAGGTCGTCCGACTGCAGGTGCTCCTGACCACGGCGGCGCAGAACGCCGAAGGACGCTCCGTCCAGGAGTGGGAGTCCGCGGCTCTGGAGGCGGGCGAGCGCGCAGCCCAGCGGCTCTCGCTGCAGCAGGAGCAGGTCGAGGTCCGTCGCCGTCGCCAGCAGGTGGCGGGTCAGGTCGAGACGATCACGGCCCAGGTGGAGGCCGCCCGGGCGGAGGCAGAGGGGCTGCGGACGCAGGTGACCCTGGCCGAGGACGAGCTGCGTCGCACCCGGGCGCAGGTGGAGGCCGCCCGCGGCGAGCACCCGTCGGTGGCGGCACGGGTGGAGGAGCTCCGCGCCCGCGAGCAGGTCGCGCGCCTGCTGGTGGAGGCCGGGCGTCGCCTGACGGAGGCGCTGGCCGAGCACGACCGGGCGCAGACAGCCCTGCACACCGTGCTCGATGACCAGGGCTTCGCGGACGCCGCGGCGGTGCGCGCCGCTCTGCTCGCCGAGGACGAGCTCCGCCGGGTCGAGGAGGACGTGCGCTCCCACGACCTGCTGGACGCCGCGCTGGCCCGGATGGTGGCTGAGCCGGAGCTGCAGGAGCTCCCCGCCGAGCTGGTCGACACGGGCCCAGCTGCCCAGCGTCTGGCGGAGGCCCGCCTGCGACAGCAGGAGCAGGACCGCGCACTGGGCGTCGCAGAGACCCAGGAGGCGGCGGTGCTGCGACTGGCCACGAGCATTCGCGCCGGGCTGGACGGGTCGAAGGAGAAGCGCGCCGAGTACGACCTGGTCAACCAGCTCCAGCTCGCGCTACGGGGTCTCGGCCAGAACGAGCGCAGGATCGAGCTGGAGTCCTTCGCCCTCGCGGCGGAGCTCGAGGAGATCGTCGCGATGGCCAACCGGCGTCTGGGCCGGATGACCGGGGGCCGGTTCGAGTTCCAGCACAGCGACGTCGAGGACTCCCGACGGAGCAAGGCTGGCCTCGGGCTGGACGTGCTCGACGCCCACACCGGGGAGGCCAGGTCGCCGAGGTCGCTCTCCGGTGGGGAGAAGTTCCAGGCCTCGCTCGCCCTGGCGCTGGGCCTGGCCGAGGTGGTCACCGCACGTGCCGGGGGGATCCGGCTCGACACGCTCTTCATCGACGAGGGGTTCGGCACTCTCGACCCGGAGACCCTGGAGTCGACCATGGCCACGCTCGACAGCCTGCGCGAGGGCGGTCGCACGGTGGGTCTGATCAGCCACGTCGCCGCGCTGAAGGAGACGATCCCGGCGCAGTTGCACGTGGACGTCACCCCCGGTGGCTGGAGCACGATCCGCCAGAACTGAGCGCCAGAACTGAGCGCCAGAGCTGAGGGTGAGGGCTGGGGGCCGGACGTCAGGTGGGCAGTGGGCTGGCGCCGACCGCCGTGGCCGCCGTGACCGCCGTGACCGCCGTGTCCGCCGTGGCCGCAGAGTGCCGCGGCTCGCGCCGGGTCGGCTCGTCCCACGCGCTGAGGTCGGGGAGCAGTGCCTCGCGGTCGTCGAAGACGAAGCACGCCCCGTCCCAGTGGTCGCCCCCCACCTCCTCGAAGTACCTGAGGATGCCGCCCTCGAGCTGCAGGACGTTGTCCAGCCCCTGCTCGTGCATGTAGATCGCTGCCTTCTCGCACCGGATGCCGCCGGTGCAGAAGCTCACGACGGTGCGCCCCTCGAGCTGGTCGCGGTGGTCGAGGACGGCCTGGGGGAACTCGGTGAACTTCTCGATCCGGAAGTCCACGGTGTTGTGGAAGGTGCCGTAGTCGACCTCGAAGGCGTTGCGGGTGTCGAGCATCACGACCTCGCGGCCCTGGTCGTCGTGGCCCTGGTCGAGCCAGCGCCGCAGGGTGGGGGCGTCCACCGAGGGGGCACGGCCTTCGTGCGGACGGATCGCCAGGTGGTCCATCCGGATGATCTCGTTCTTCAGCTTCACCAGCATCTTGCGGAACGGCTGGGCGTCCGACCACGACTCCTTGGCCTCCAACGACGTGAAGCGCTCGTCGCTGCGCAGGCGGTCCAGGAACCCGCGGAGACGCTCAGCGTCCCCGGCGAGGAACATGTTGATTCCTTCGGGCGCCAGCAGGATGGTTCCGCGCAGTTCGGCCTGCCCGCACTGCTCCAGCAGCGACGTGCGCAGCGATGCGCGGTCGTCCAGCGGGGTGAAGAGGTAGGCCGAGATGTTCAGTACGCGTTCCACGTGCCGGAATTCTAGGCGCCAGAGCCTGCTTTCCTAGCCACGGCCGCTGGAGGAGCGTGCGCGACGGGAGACCGAGTCGATGGCCACCGCGAGCAGCAGCACGGCGCCGGTCACCATGAAACGGACGGAGCTGTCGACCCCCACGATGTTGAGTCCCGACTGGATGGCCTGGAGCACCAGGATGCCGAGCAGGGCGGCGTAGGCGGACCCGCGGCCGCCGAACAGGCTCGTCCCGCCGATCACCGCGGCGGCGATCGCGGTGAGGTTCGTGTCGGTGGTGCCGCTGCTCTGGGACACCGAGGTGAGTTGGGCGGCCGCCATCAGACCGCCCAGTGCGGCGAAGGTGGAGCAGAGCACGTAGACCGAGCAGTAGACGCGGTTGACCTTGATCCCCGATCGCCTCGCCGCCTCCTCGTTGCCCCCCACGGCCACCACGTGACGTCCCCAGGTGGTGCGCCGCAGTGCCACGTCCACCACCACCACGAGCGCGGCGAACAGCACCACCAAATACCCCAGACCGCGACCCTGGTCCTGCTGGAGGTACCAGGCCAGGAACAGCAGCCCCACCGCCAGTGCGCTCGACCGGACCACGGCCAGGGGCAGACTCCGGGCGGACAGGCCCGCGGCCCGCCGTCGGCGGATGGCGTAGAGCTGGGCCGCCAGGTGGACGGCGGCGACCCCACCCATCAGCACGTAGGCCGGGGCGCCGGTCACGTAGTCGAAGCGCGCGAACTGCACCAGCCAGGAGTCGGCGGGCAGGTTGATCGTCCCGTCACTGCCGAGCACGTAGAGCAGCGCCCCCTGGAAGCTGAGCAGGCCGGCCAGGGAGAAGACGAAGCTGGGGACTCCGACCCAGACGTGCAGGGCCGCATAGGTCAGGCCGATCGCGGTCCCGACCAGGAGCCCGGCGATCACCCCGCCCAGCATCGGCCACCCGTGGTTGACCACGAGCACGGCCATGGTCGCGGCGCCGAGGCCGGAGACCGATCCGACCGACAGGTCGATCTCTCCGAGCAGCAGCACCAGGACGATGCCGAGCGAGATGATCCCCACCGGAGCCGCGAACTGCAGCATGTTGGTGACCGAGAAGGACGACAGGAAGCGCGGCTCGAGGTTGTAGAAGACCGCGCAGATGATGACCAGCCCGAGGACCACCGGGAGGTTGCCCAGGTCGCCGCCGCGGATCCGTCGCCACACCAGTCTCACCTGGTCGCGCAGGCCGTGCCCCTGGACCAGACGCTCGTCGACCAGGTCGGCCGCCACCGCGGCCAGCGTCGGGTCGCCAGCGGCGGCCGGCGCCGGGGGACCGGTGACGCCGGACTGGCTGGACGGGTTGGACTGGCTGGGCTGGGCGCCCTTCTCCGGCCCGCTCACTTCTCCGGCCCGCTCACTGCTGCGTCCCGTCCTGCTGCCGTCGTTCCCGTGCCGCGACGACGTTGTCGGAGGCCCCGGTGATGGCCGCGACGAGGTCTTCGGTACTCACTTCCGAGGTGGTGAAGGAGGCTGCGTTGCGGCCCAGGCGGAGCACGACGATGCGGTCGGCGACCGCCCGGACGTCGACCATGTTGTGGGTCACCAGGATGACCCCGAGCCCCTGCTCCCGCAGGCGCTCGACCAGGTTGAGCACCTCTGCGGTCTGGGCCACCCCCAGTGCGGCCGTCGGCTCGTCGAGAAGGACGATGCGTGGCTTGCCGACCAGGCTGCGGGCGATCGCCACCGTCTGACGCTGACCGCCCGAGAGCGCGGCCACCGGGATCCGGACCGAAGGAATCTTGGCGGAGAGCACCCGGACCAGGCGCCAGGCCTCCTGCTCCATCTCCACCTCGTCGAGGAAGGAGGCAAGGCTGCGCTCCTGCCCCAGGAAGAGGTTGGCCACGACGTCGAGGTTGTCGCACAGCGCCAGGTCCTGGAAGACGGTGGCGATGCCCAGCGCCTGGGCCTCCCGTGGGCTGCCCACGGAGCCGTCCCGCCCGTTGATGAGGATCTCCCCGGTGTCCGCCCGGAAGACCCCGCTGATGATCTTGACCAGGGTGGACTTGCCGGCGCCGTTGTCACCCACCAGGGCGACCACCTCGCCGGCCGCCACCTCCAGGTGGATGTCGCTGAGTGCCTGGACCGCGCCGAAGCGCTTGTCCACACCCGCCAGCGCCAGCACCGGGGTCCCGGCCGGTGCTGGCGCTGCGGCCCCGCTGGCGAAGGCCCCCGGGGAGTCTGCGCCGGAGTCTCCGTTCACCCCGGGCTCACTTCACCCCGGCCGTGGTGCAGGCGTCCTTGTAGTCGCTCGTGCAGATGTCGGACACGCTGTGGAAGTCGTCGGCCACCACCGTGTCCATGACGTTGTCCAGGGTGACCACGATCGGGTCGAAGATGAACGAGGGCACACCCTCGAAGCCGGTGGTCTCGCCGACCTCGTCGCCGTTGACCAGGTTGACGGCCACCTCGGCC
>JAZQNT010000192.1:0-9753 GCA_045627505.1 Nocardioides sp. | reverse complement strand
CATCACCTGTGTTTCGATTCTCGGCGTCATGCTCGGCGTCGCGGTCGTGATCGTCGTCCGCAGCGTCATGACGGGATTCGGGGACATCTGGGAAGAGAAGATCCTCGACTTCAAGCCCCATGTCACGCTCTTGCCGATGCAGGGGAACGTGATTTCAGGTGAGAATGCGATCGCCGAGCGGATTCGGATGCTTTCCGGCGTCACATGCGTCACGCCCGAGATCGATACGCGTGTTCTCCTTTCATATCGGGGGCGCGTCCTCGCGCCGGTCCTCCTCGGCGTGGACGGCGATGATTTCATCCGGGCCTACAGGGTCGGTGCGCCGCGTGCGGGCCACCCTGACCGGTGAGGGCCTCCAGCACGCGGACGGTCACTCGCCCCTGCTGGCCGCCACCAACCCGGCGGTCGTGCACTACGACCCGGCCTTCGCCTACGAGGTCGCGCACATCATGCAGAACGGCCTGGAGCGCATGTACGGCGCCAACCAGGAGAACGTCATCTACTACCTGACGGTCTACAACGAGCCGGTCTCCCAGCCGGTCGAGCCGTCGGGCGTGGACGTCGAGGGCATCCTCAAGGGCATCCACAAGGTCGCCGTGGCCGAGGGCGAGGGACCGCGCGTCCAGCTCGTCGCCTCCGGTGTCGCCTACCCGTGGGTGGAGAGGGCCGCCGCGCTGCTCCGTGACGACTGGGGCGTCCAGGCCGACCTGTGGTCCGCCACCTCCTGGAACGAGCTGGCCCGCGACGCGATCGCCGCGGAGGAGTGGAACCTGCTCAACCCCGAGCAGTCCCCGCGCCTGCCGTACGTCACCCGGGCCTTCGGCGGCGTCGAGGGACCGGTCGTGGCTGTCTCGGACTTCCAGCGTGCGGTCCCGCTGCAGATCGCCCGCTGGGTCCCGGCCGACTACCGGGTGCTCGGCACCGACGGCTTCGGCTTCGCCGACACCCGTCCGGCCGCGCGTCGCCAGTTCAACGTCGACGCCGAGTCGGTCGTCGTCCAGGCCCTGCAGGCCCTGTCTGACGCCGGCGAGATCGCGGTGGAGAAGGTCATCGAGGCCAAGAACCGCTACCGCCTCGGTGACGCCACCGCGGTGAGCGGTGTCGCCCAGGAAGGCGGAGACGCCTGATCGACCGAGTCCGGCTCAGGCGCCCATCCGGCGCAGGTGCTTGATCGGCGCGGAGCCCGCCCCGTCCTCGACGGGGCGGGCTTCGCCGTTCTCGTCCTCCTGCGCCGCGGCGGCGGCCCTCGCCTCGACCTCGGCCCGGACCCCCGGGTCGCCGGCCCGCAGCAACCGGCGCCACTCCCGGCGGGTGAACCGGTTCGGCTCGGTCGTGGCCACGAACTCCTCGACGATCCGGGCGAAGAGCTCGGGGTGATCCTTGTGCGGGAAGTGTCCGCTGTCGGGCAGCACCTCCACCCGGGCCCAGGGCACCAGGGCCCGGCCGTTCTCCGCGTGCGCGACCGGGATGACGCGATCCTCGGCGCCCCACACCACGCACATCGGCATTCCGGCCGCGAGATAGGCCCGGTCGCGCATGGTCACCACTTGTCCGCGGAGGTCGATGACCCCCCTGACCACGTGCCGGGTGGCGGCCCGTGCCCGCGGGTCCGCGAGGGACTCGAAGACGCGTGCCACCTCCGCCATGTCACGGGTCCTGGGCAGACCGGAGGCCGCGAGCACGCGCAGCACCGCCGAGTTGAGGTGCCGGATTCCGGGAAGGCTCCACACGCCCATGACCTGGGTGAAACCGGGCAGGGTCACCGCCCGCAGGGAAGGGGTCACCTCGCGACCGAGCCCACCCGAGGCGACCAGGACCAACCGGTCGCACATGTCGGGGAACTGGTAGGAGAACTGCATGGCCACTCCCCCTCCGAAGGAGTGCCCGACCACGGTGACGTGGCGGATCCCGAGCACCGACAGCAGGTCACGCATGCCGTTGGCGTACCCGCCCAGGCTGTAGTCGGCTCGGGGCTTGTCGGACTCCCCGTGGCCGAGGAGGTCCGGGACGATCACCGTGTGCTTGCGGGCCAACCGCTCGACCACGGGGTCCCACGTCCGGTGGTCGCAGCCGACCCCGTGCAAGAGGAGCAGCACCGGTCCACGGCCCACCTTCAGGAACGCCCGCCGGTGCCCGTTGACCACCGCGTACCGGACCTCGTGGCCGTGCTCGGTGGTCGCGGTCGGGGCGTCCCGGGGCGCCCGGTGGAACTCCGGTCGCGGGAGACGACGCGCAGCAGTCCTGCCCGCCGTGTCGTGGTGGCTGCGCACGATGTCTCCTCTCGATTCCCTGCCCAGGTCGCTGCCGCTGCCTGCACCTCCAGATTCAAACACTTGATGCCTGGACGGCGTCCAGAGTTCGCCGCCTGGTTCACACGATTGTCACGCTGTCGCCTGCCCACTGAGCGGGGACGGAGCCCCAAGTGACCAGCGGGTAGGGAACCGTCGGGGCGCAACTGTGGGAACCCCACTAATGTCCAACCATGAACACCATGTCCTCCTCCGGCCCCGCGACCCCGGCTCGGGGCGTCGTCGCCGACTCCCCTCCGGACGGGGTGCAGGCCGAACCGGCCGGACAGGAGGCCAGACGGCGCCAGCAGCGGGTGGCCCACTCCCTCGCTCGCGCCACCGGCGCCCTGTCCACCTCCGCCACCGCGCGCATGGAGTCCGACCTGGAGTGGTTCGCCCGGCTCTCGGCGCAGGACCGGTCCTGGGTCGGCCTGATCGTGCACGCTGGCATCAAGAACTTCGTGGACTGGCTGGTGGCCAACGCCGAGAGTGCGCGCACCCCCAACGGTCACGCCCTGGCCAGCGCCGTCTTCGGTGCCGCGCCTCGCGAACTGACCGGCGTCATCACCCTGCAGCAGACGGTCGACCTGATCCGGCTCAGCATCGACGTGGTCGAGTCCGACATCCACGCCCTGGTGCCCGCCGAGGACCTGAGCGAGGTGCACAGCGCGGTGCTGCGGTACGGCCGCGAGGTCGCCTTCGCCACCGCCGAGGTCTACGCCCGGGCGGCCGAGTCACGGGGGGCGTGGGACGCCCGGCTGGAGGCGCTGGTGGTGGACGCCGTCCTGCGGGCCGAGACCGACGAGGCGCTGCTCTCCCGTGCGTCCGCGCTCGGATGGCGCGCCGATGACCGGGTGACGGCGGTCTACGGCAACGCCCCGAGCCGCTCCGACCACGACGTCTTCTCCGAGGTGCGCAAGGTGGCCCGGGCCGAGGGCATGGACGCACTGTGCGCGACCCAGGGCGACCACCTCGTGGTCCTGCTGGGCCGCGTGGAGGACGAGGTGGTCGCCGCACACGGCGTGGCCCACCTCTTCGCGGAGGGGCCGGTCGTCGTCGGCCCGCTGCGCGAAGGCCTGGACGCCGCCCACGTCTCCGCGCACGCGGCGATCCAGGGCCACCGGGCGGCCACCGGAATCCCGGACCTCCCGCGCCCGGTGCGCAGCTCGGACCTGCTCGCCGAGCGCACGCCCGCCGGCGACGACACTGCCCGCCAGCACCTGCTCGAGCAGGTCTGGGTGCCCCTGAACCGTCCGCGCAAGGAACTCGTCGAGACGCTCACCGCATGGTTCGGCCAAGGCACCTCGACCGAGGGCGCCGCACGGGCGCTCTTCGTCCACCCCAACACCGTGCGGTACCGGTTGCGCCAGGTCGCCGAGGCCACCGGGCTGTCCCCCAACGACCCCCGCGACGCCTTCACGCTGCGAGTGGCGATGGTGCTCGGACGCCAGGCGTCGGTCATCGACCCGAATTTGTAGGAACCCTACAAAGTTCGCAGTGAGTATTTCGTCCGCGCCTGACGCGAACAGTCCACGGTCAAGGAGGCAGAGTTCATCTCGTGCTCGTCATCCTCGCCCCGGGCCAAGGCGCCCAGACCCCCGGTTTCCTGACTCCCTGGCTGGAGGACCCCACCTTCCGGTCCCGCTTCGAGTGGCTCTCCACCGTCGCCGGCATTGACCTCATCACCCACGGGACCGTCTCCGACGCGGAGACCATCCGTGACACCCAGGTGGCCCAGCCGCTGCTGGTGGCCACCGGCCTGGTGGCCGCGCTGCAGCTCTTCCCCCACCCCACCGACGCGTTCGAGAAGATCGGCGCCGTCGCCGGACACTCGGTCGGCGAGCTCACCGCCGCCGCCGCGGTGCGCGCGATCAGCGCAGAGCAGGCGATGGTCCTGGTGCGCGAGCGCGGACGGGCGATGGCCGAGGCCTCGGCGGCGACGCCCACCGGCATGACCGCCGTGCTCGGCGGCGACCGCGACGAGGTGCTCGCCGCGCTGGCCCGCCACGGGCTCACCCCCGCGAACGACAACGGTCCGGGGCAGGTGGTTGCCGCCGGAACCCTGGAGCAGCTCGCAGCCCTCGCCGCGGAACCGCCGGCCAAGGCCCGCCTGATCCCGCTCAGCGTCGCGGGTGCGTTCCACACCACGCACATGGCGCCGGCCGTCAGCCACGTGGCCGCGCTGGCGCGCGCCGTCTCCACCCACGACCCACGCACCCGCATCGTGTCCAACCGTGACGGCAACGTCGTCCACGACGGTCCCGAGGTCCTGGCCCGCATCGTCGACCAGATCGCCAACCCGGTCCGCTGGGACCTGTGCATGGAGACCTTCCGCGACCTGGGCGTCACCGGCATCCTCGAGATGCCTCCCGCCGGTACCCTCACCGGCATCGCGAAGCGCGCCCTCAAGGGTGTGGAGACCTTCGCCCTGAAGACGCCGGACCAGCTCGACGCCGCCCGCGACTTCTGCGAGCGCCATGCCGAGCGCACCCAGATCCAGACCACGCCGGCCTGGCGCCTGGTCGTCTCCCCCAGCAAGGGCACCTTCACCATCGCGACCGAGGCCCGCGAGCGCAGCTCGTTCAGCGCCGGCACGATCATCGGTGACGTGGCCTCCAGCCGTGACCGTGCGGCCGTGACGGCCGTGCACGACGGCGACGTCGTGGAGTGGCTGGTCGAGGACGGCGACCTGGTCTCGCCCGGACAGCCCCTGCTCCGCCTGCACCCGAAGGGCGCCGCGTGAGCCGGGCACTGGCCACCCCCTCCGGCGCGTCCCACGCGCGCATCCTCGGCCTCGGTTCCTACCGTCCCGAACGGGTGGTGCCGAACGCCGAGATCGTCGACGCGATCGACTCCTCCGACGAGTGGATCCAACAGCGCACGGGCATCCGTGAGCGGCGTTGGGCTGGCGACCACGAGACCGTCCGGTTCATGGCCACCAGCGCCGCACGCGGTGCGATCGCAGCCTCCGGAGTCCCGGCCGAGAACATCGACGCCGTGGTCGTGGCCACCGTGAGCCACCTGATGCAGACCCCGGCCATCGCACCGGCGATCGCGCACGAGGTGGGGGCCGTCGGGGCCGCCGCGTTCGACATCTCCGCCGCCTGCGCCGGTTTCTGCCACGGGCTGGCCCTGGCCGACTCGATGGTCCGGTCCGGGACCGCCACCCATGTCCTGGTCATCGGCGTCGAGCGTCTCACCGACATCACCGACATCACCGACCGCGGCACCGCGTTCATCTTCGCCGACGGCGCGGGGGCGGCGGTCGTGGGACCGAGCGACACCCCCGCCATCGCTCCGGTGGTGTGGGGCTCGGACGGCGAGAAGTTCGACCTGATCCGCTCCAAGGACGACTGGCGCGACGTCGTCGGCACCGAGGAGATCCCGGGCACCGGTGTCATGCCCTGGCTCACGATGGAGGGCAACGCTGTCTTCCGCTGGGCCTCCTTCGCCATGGCCAAGATCGCCCAACAGGCCCTGGACGCGGCCGGCGTGGCCATCGAGGACCTCGACGTCTTCGTCCCGCACCAGGCCAACATGCGCATCATCGACGCGATGGCGCGCGCCATGAAGTTGCCCGACTCGGTCCGGGTGGCCCGCGACATCGCCACCCAGGGCAACACCTCCGCAGCGTCCGTCCCGATGGCCCTGCACCGCATGGTCGCCGAGGGCGAGGCGCGGTCGGGAGACATCGCTCTCCTGATCGCCTTCGGCGCCGGCCTGTCCTACGCGGCCCAGGTCGTCGTCGTCCCCTGAACCATCCCCCGCCGGCACGGGCGTCCCGCCCGCTCCGGACCAGCACCACCACCATCGTCACCGCCGCAGGGCGGTGCACGTCACCACGAGAAGTGAGGAAGCCACCATGGCCACCACCGAAGAGATCCGCACCGACCTCGCCGAGATCGTCAACGAGGTCGCCGGCGTCGAGCCCGCCGACGTCCAGCTCGACAAGTCCTTCGTGGACGACCTCGACGTCGACTCGCTCTCCATGGTCGAGGTCGTCGTCGCCGCCGAGGAGAAGTTCGGCGTGACCATCCCGGACGACCAGGTCAAGAACCTGAAGACCGTCGGCGACGCCGTCACCTTCATCGAGAAGGCCCTGGTCTGACCCCCAGGTCCCATCCCTGGGCTTGATCCTCGGACAGCCCACAGCACACCCCTGAACGCCACGACGAGGAGACACATGTCTGCCACCCGCGTCGTCGTCACCGGCCTCGGAGCTACGTCTCCGGTCGGTGGTGACGTGACCAGCACCTGGAACGCCCTTCTGGACGGCACCTCCGGTGTCCGCGCCCTCACGGAGGACTGGGCCGAGCAGCTCGGCACCACGATCGCCGCACGCGTCGCGGTCGAGCCCGACCAGGTGCTGGACCGCGTGAAGGCGCGCCGGCTGGACCGTTCCGGCCAGCTGGCCCTCGTCGCGGCCCAGGAAGCCTGGGCCGACTCCGGACTCGACGAGTCCGGAGTCGAGCCCGAGCGGCTCGCCGTCGCCGTCGCCTCGGGCATCGGTGGCGTCACCACCCTGCTCGGCAACTACGACACCCTGCTCGCGAAGGGTCCGCGGCGCGTCTCGCCGTTGGCCATCCCGATGCTGATGCCCAACGGTCCGGCCGCCGCGATCGGCCTGACGATCGGCGCGAAGGCTGGCGTCCACACTCCGGTCTCCGCCTGTGCCTCCGGCAACGAGGCGATCGCGATGGGTCTGGACATGATCCGGGCGGGTCGTGCCGACGTCGTCGTCTGCGGCGGCACCGAGGCCGCGGTCCACGCCCTCCCCATGGCCGCCTTCGGCCAGATGATGGCGCTCAGCAAGCGCAACGACGACCCCACCGCGGCATCACGCCCCTGGGACAAGGGCCGCGACGGCTTCGTCCTCGGTGAGGGCTCCGCGATCGTGGTCCTGGAGTCGGCGGAGCACGCCGAGGCCCGTGGCGCACGCGTCTACGCCGAGCTCGCCGGAGCCGGCATCACGTCGGACTCCCACGACATCGCCCAGCCGGACCCCACCGGCTCCGGAGTCATCCGCGCGATGAACCTCGCCCTCAAGGACGCCGCCATGGCGCCGGAGACCGTCCAGCACGTCAACGCCCACGCCACCTCCACGCCCCAGGGCGACGTGGCAGAGGCGCAGGCCATCCGCACCGTGCTCGGCGAGGGCACCGCCGCGGTCGTGACCGGGACCAAGTCGATGACCGGCCACCTCCTGGGCGCCGCCGGCGCGCTGGAGTCCGTGGTCACGGTGCTGGCCCTGCACCACCGCCTCGTCCCGCCGACGATCAACCTCGACGACCCCGAGGACATCGCCCTCGACGTCGCCACCAGCCCGCGTGAACTCCCCGACGGCCCGCTGGCCGCGCTGAACAACTCGTTCGGCTTCGGGGGTCACAACATCGTCCTCGCCTTCCGGAGCGCCTGATGACCACCGCTGTCTCCTCCCCCGTCAAGCCGGCCAAGCCGCCGCGCGAGCAGGACCCCCGCCACCCGGTGCACCGGCTCAACGCCATGTTCGACGCCGGAACGGTGGAGCACCTCACCCCGGTCGACGACTCCGGCATGCTGGCCGTCGTCGGCTCGTTCGGGGGCACCCGGGCGGTGGCCTTCTGCTCGGACCCCACGATCATGGGTGGGGCCATGGGCGAGCTCGGCTGCGACGTCACCGTCCGTGCCTACGAGTACGCACTGGAGCACCAGCTGCCCATCATCGGCCTCTGGCACTCCGGCGGTGCCCGTTTGGCGGAGGGAGTCCTCTCCCTGCACGCCGTGGGCCTGATCTTCCGCGTCATGACCCAGGCCTCGGGCAAGATTCCTCAGATCTCGGTGGTGCTCGGTCCCGCCGCTGGCGGTGCCGCCTACGGCCCCGCCCTGACTGACGTCGTCATCCTGGGCCCGGAGGGTCGCGTCTTCGTCACCGGCCCGGACGTGGTCCGCTCGGTCACGGGTGAGGACGTCGACATGCTGCGCCTGGGCGGACCCGAACCGCACGGACGTCGCTCCGGCGTGGTCCACCTCATCGCCGAGACCGAGCAGGAGGCGCTGCAGCAGGCCCGGGACGTCACCACCCTCCTGGCCGACCAGGGCGCGATGAACACCGACGACGTGTCCGACACCGACCTGGCCGCCTTGCTGCCGGAGTCGAAGAAGCGGGCCTACGACGTCCACCCGCTGGTGGAGAACGTCCTGGACGCCGGCAGCATGCTGGAGCTCCACGCACGGTGGGCGCCCAACATCGTCACCGCCCTGGGCCGCATGGGCGGGCGCACCGTGGGCGTCGTGGCCAACAACCCGCTTCGCTTGGGCGGCTGCCTGGACTCGTTGTCGGCGGAGAAGTCCGCGCGGTTCGTCCGCCTGTGCGACGCCTTCGGCATCCCCCTCATCGTGCTGGTCGACGTCCCCGGGTACCTGCCCGGCGTGGGCCAGGAGTGGGACGGCGTGGTGCGTCGTGGCGCGAAGCTGCTGCACGCCTTCGCCGAGTGCGTGGTCCCGCGCGTCACCCTGGTGACCCGCAAGACGTACGGCGGGGCGTACATCGCCATGAACTCCCGCGCGCTGGGCGCCACCAAGGTCTTCGCCTGGCCCGGCGCAGAGGTGGCCGTCATGGGCGCCGTGGCGGCCGTCCGGATCATCCACCGCCGCAAGCTCGCCGAGGTCGACGCAGACCTGCGCGAGAGCGTCGAGAACGAGTTGGCCGCCGAGCACGAGCGGATCGCGGGTGGCGTCGACAAGGCCGTGGAGATCGGCGTGGTGGACGAGGTCGTCGACCCGGCCCTGACCCGCGGCGCCATCGCGCGGGCCATCGCCGATGCCCTCGAGGCAGGCGACGTGCGGGGAGCGCACGGCAACATCCCGCTCTGACCCCGCACCCCGACCAGAGCACGTTGGGCCCGGCGCCGTCGTCCACGACGGTCCCGGGCCCAACGTGCGTTTCGACCGGGAAGCACTCGGCACCCGCAGACGGCGCAAATGAGGAAGGCCCCGACCAACCCAGAGTTAAGTCGGATCGTAGCCATGTCGTTCTGTGTGCCAAAGAGTTGTCCCTCTCTATTGTCTTCCTAAGACCGCTTGGCCTCCGACTTATGTTTCTCCTCCATCAAAACTATATGATGTGTCTCCAAGTCCTGATAATTCATCTGTTGCTGTTACTGTTATTGTTACATCTTCATTTGTCCATTTTTCTGGATTTCCTGTTACCTCTTCTATTGTTGGTGCTACTTTATCTATATTTGTTATATCTATAGTATCGTATGTTGCTACATTATATAAGCAATCTCTTACTTGTATTTCTATTCCATTTGTGTTTTCTTCATATGTTTTGTAATTTTCTGCTTGCCATGTTTCTCCTCCATCAAAACTATATGATGTGTCTCCAAGTCCTGATAATTCGTGGGAGGACGTCCAGCTCGACGAGACCTGGAAGGACCGCAACGGCGGCGTCCACAGGGGCGTGATCCGGAGGGTCAACAGGAAG
>JAZQNT010000191.1:0-5946 GCA_045627505.1 Nocardioides sp. | reverse complement strand
GGAGCAGGTCCCGGTGCAGGCGTCATCGACGAGGGATGCGGCGTTGAGTGAGGCGGATCGGCTGCCCAGCGCCGGGTCGGCCGCCATGTAACCGGCGATCGTCTCGTCGATGAGGAGACCGGCATTGGCTGCCCGGGCGAGGTTGACCCGCCCAGAACCCTGGACGAACGGTGTCGCCGTGGATGTGCCGTCGGTGACGGTCGGGTCAGCGGTCATCATCAGAGCAGACTGGGCCTGGGCAGGTGTCCAGCCGGGGTGGGTCGCTGCCAGCAGGGCGTAGGCGCCTGCGACGTGTGGTGCCGCCATCGACGTGCCGGACATGAAGTCCCAGGTCTCGACGTTGCCGCTGCCTGAGGCAGCCAAGACGTTGCCGCCTGGCGCGGAGACGCTGGGTGTCAGCGTGGATGCCAGTCGGCTGGGGCCGCGGCTGGAGAAGTCGGTGATGGTGTGGGAGTTGGTGGCCGGGAGGGAGTGGGTGGCAGAGATCCGACCGGCGGGGTTCACCGTGGCGCTGTCGGAGAGCCAGTTCTTCAGCACGGTCCCGCTGGGCGCGTCCAGGAGGAGAACGGGCAAGTGGTGGGAGACCTGCGGCTGCGTGGTTGAGCCACCGGCCACGCTGGTCACGATGATCCCGGCCGCTCCTGCGAGCTCGGCGATGTAGCTCTTGGTGGCGAGGCTGGACCCGTCGCGAGCGCAGACCACGATGGAGTCCGCGTAGGAGCCGGGCAGGACGCTGTTGCATCCCGGGTTGGTGACCGGGGCCATCTTGATCGGCTTCTCGGCTGCACCCGTTCCAGCGGTGAAGTTGCGTGGGGCGATGCCGCTCAGGGGCGGCGGGGGAGTGCCTCCGGAGAGGCCGCTGAGCGAGGCGGCCAGCAGGCGGTTGTTGTCGGTGGCAGCAGTGGCGGTGACCCAGGGCAGGTCGGCGGGCATCCCCACGGTCGCGTTGCCTGGGCCTGCGTTGCCCGCCGACTGCGCCACGTCGATGCCGGCAGCTCGCGCGTTGCGGAAGGCCACGGAGTACGTGCCGTACCAGGAGGTGCTGGCCGCGGTGCTGCCGATGGAATGGTTCAGGACGTCGACGCCGTCCTTGATCGCCTGCTCGACGGCAGCGGCGGTGGCGCTGGAGGCGCACCCGTCGACGCACACGTCGTAGCTGATGATGTTGGCGTGCGGGGCCACGCCGCTGATGATGTGGTCCTGTGCCTGTGCCCCTTCGCCGATGCGCACACGGATCTGGTTGCCGGCCGCTGTACTGGCCGTGTGTGAGCCGTGTGCGGTCGTGTAGAAGAGTCCCTTGGAGGCGTCGGTGAAGTCGTAGACGCCGATGAGCTTGTCGGTACAGGTGACTCTGGCGTCGTACTCCACCGATTCGGAGTCGCACATGCCCTTGTAGGTGCCAGAGCCGTAGGGATTGGTGTGGACGTACCCGTCACCGCCGTCGGCGACCGACACGCTCGCGGCGAAGGAGCGGTTGCTCGGGTTGATGCCAGAGTCGATGATGCCGACGATGATGCCCTCGCCCTTCGAAGCGACTCCGGAGGGCACGCTGCTCCCGTCCCAGATGCTTCCAGCCCCCAGGCTTGCGGGGCCGTTGTCGGATTGGAGCTCGGAGAGGGTGTCGACGTGGACGGAGGTGACCCCGTCGAGCGCGGCGACCTCACGTGCTTCGGACGCGGTGAGGTCGACGGCGAAGCCGTTCAGCGCTTCTGTGTAGCGGTGCCGGACACGCGGTGTGCGACCGATTGCTGAGGGGGCCTGGGCCACCACTTCGTTCTGGTCGTCGCGGATGTCGCGCCGGTGGGCGGCGGCGGACGGGGTGGCCGTCCCCGGTGCCTTGGCGAGGGTCCTCGTCGGGACTGCCGGAGCCGTCAGCTGGACGATGTAGGTCTCGCGGCCCTTCTTCGTGCCCAGCGAGAGTTCCGGAGCCTGGACGGCACTGGGGGTGTCCGTAGCCGACGAGCTCGGCGCGACCTTCGGGGGCAGGCCCCGGTCGGGCGGTGCGTCAGGGCTGGCACCGGCAGGTGATGTGGCGGCCAGTGAGAGCACGAGTGCTGTCGTGGCCAGGACAGCGAAGGGGGGGCGTGTCATGAGGGCTCCGGGGTGATGCTGGACAGAACCTCCCCATCCTCGGCGACATTCGTCCGTGAGGAAGCAGAATCGAGAATTTCATGGACCACGTCTCGTTGTGGACCGTGTCGGTGCTCGAAGGGATCTCCCCCCATGTCCGGCCGAGAGGCTGACAGGAGGGATGCGAAGGCATCGGTCCAGACTGAGGCAATGGTGAATCACGTCGAATCAGCGTGGTGTGGTCAGGACGCCCCCAGCACCATCCAGCGTCCCGAGCGCGCCCGGGCGAGCAGCAGCAGGCACCGCACCCCCATGAAGAGCGCCGCGAACAGCACCCAGATCGCCACCAGGGCCGTGGTGCCCGAGGCCACGGCGGCCACCGCCACCACCGCGGGCGCGTAGGCCAGCAGCGTGCCGATCCCGGCCCAGGCCAAGTAACGGCCGTCGCCGGCGCCGATCAGCACCCCGTCGAGCACGAAGACCACGCCGGCCACCGGTTGCCCGAGCGCGGCGATCAGCAGGATGGGTACGAGGAGGTCCTGCACCTGCTCGTCGGGGGTGAACAGCGGCCCCAGGAGCGGTGCGGCCAGGGCGAGCAGGACGCCGGCGACGACCCCGCTCCACAGGCCCCAGGCCACCATCCGACGGGTCAGGGCGACGGTGCGCTCCCGGTCACCCGAGCCGAGGGAGCGCCCGGTGAGCGCCTGGGCCGCGATGGCGACGGCGTCGAGGGCGAAGACGAGGAACGACCAGACGGTGAAGGCGATCTGGTGGGCGGCCACCTCGGTGCCGTCGGGGCTGCTGCTCCAGGCGACGCTCCAGGCTCCGATGAGCAGGGCGGCGCGCAGGGCCAGCGTCCTGACCACCAGCGGCACCGAGGCCCGGGCGGCGGAGCGGATTCCGGGCAGGTCGGGGGCCAGTGACGAGCCGTGGGAACGGGCGGCGCGCACCACCACGGCCATCAGGGCCAGCGCGCTGAGCACCTGGGCGATCACCGAGCCGAGCGCGGAGCCGGCGACCCCGAGGGCGGGCACCGGGCCGAGGCCGAAGACCAGGACCAGGTTGAGCACCACGTTGAGCGCGTTGCCCCCGGCGGCCACCCACAGGGGCGTGCGGGTGTCCTGGAGACCGCGCAGCACCCCGGTGGCCGCCAGCATCACCAGCAGTGGAGTGATGCCCAGCGCGGCCACCCCCAGGTAGTCGTGGGCGTGGCCGGCCACGCCGGGGGAGACGTCGAAGGTGCCGATGAGGGGGCGCAGGCCGAGCAGCACCACCGTCGTGGCCAGCACGCCGATCCCCACCGCGAGCCAGATGCCGTCGGCGCCCAGCGAGATGGCGCGACGGGTGTCCCCGGCGCCCAGGTGGCGCGAGACGCCGGCGGTGGTGCCGTAGGCAAGGGAGACGCACAGGCCGACCACGGTCTGCATCACGACGGCCGCCACGCCCACTCCGGCGAGCTGGGCAGTGCCCAGGTGACCCACGATCGCGGTGTCGGTGAGCAGGAACAGGGGTTCGGCGACGAGTGCGAAGAACGCCGGGACGGCCAGTCGCACGATCTCACGGTCGGTCTGGCGCACCCGCCGAGTCTAGGGAGATCGGGCCCGGGCCCCGAAGCCGACGCCAAATCCGCAGGTCAGGGCGAAATTTTGGGTACGCCCAATGGGGGACGCCTGTGGATGAGCGGGGGAGAAGGCGCCGCGTTCGAGCCCCGGGTGGCCTTGTCGACAAAGCATCTCGGGGATCCTCCTTAGGAGTTATCCACCGAGATGTAGTTCTTGTGCACAGGCTGGGGGAAGCATTTCTGCAGGTCAGAGCGGTGAAGTGATCGAGATTACATCCGCTTTCCACAGGTTGCCCCACAGTTGTCGACGGCCTCTGCACCGGTTGTCCCCAGTTATCCACAGGGGCTGGGGATAACTGGGCTGCCGTGGCTGGGATTCGGCCGGGCCAGGGAGTAGGTTTCACGCGGTCGCAGACGTGTCGGCGGGTGCCCGGAGACTGGTCTTCGTGGAACTCATCCGATGCCGCGTGCGGCCTCGGGTTCGTCCACGGCCCGCCCCTCGTGTGTGCACAGGGGCGCCGCGGCTCGTCCCTGCGTCGCCATCCCCAGCATCTTCCCGGAGGCCCTGAATGAGCATCACCGAGAGCGTCCTCCCCGGATCCGACGACTCCTTCGACGACTGGGGCGACGGCCCCGCCGCGTACGAGCCGGGGGAGGCTCCGCGGGGCCCCAATGACCGCACCCCGCCGCAGGACAACGCGGCCGAGCAGTCGGTGCTGGGCTCGATGCTGCTGAGCAAGGACGCGATCGCCGACGTCACCGAGGTCATCCGCGGCACCGACTTCTACCGTCCGGCGCACGAGCAGATCCACGACGCGATCATCGACCTCTACGGCCGCTCCGAGCCGGCCGACCCGGTCACGGTGGCCGCCGAGCTCCAGCGGCGGGGCGAGCTGCAGAAGGTGGGCGGCGCGCCCTACCTGCACACCCTGGCCGCCAATGTCCCGATCGCCGCGAACGCCAGCTACTACGCCGAGATCGTCCGGGAGAAGGCCGTGCTGCGGCGCCTGGTCGAGGCCGGCACCAGGATCGTCCAGAGCGGTTACGCCGGCGAGGGCCAGGTCGACGACCTGGTCGACCAGGCCCAGGCCGAGGTCTTCAAGCTCACCGAGAAGCGCTCGACGGAGGACTACGTCCCGCTGAGCGACATCATGAACGACGTCCTCGACGAGATCGAGGCCATCGGCAACCGTGAGAAGGGCGTCTACGGCGTGCCCACCGGGTTCGCCGAGTTCGACGACCTCACCAACGGCCTGCACGGCGGACAGATGATCATCGTCGCCGCCCGTCCTGCCATGGGTAAGTCCACGCTGGCGCTCGACCTCTGCCGCGCCGCGTCCATCCACAACAACATGGCGTCCGTCTTCTTCTCCCTCGAAATGACGCGCGCCGAGATCGTCATGCGACTCCTCTCCGCCGAGGCGAAGGTTCCGCTGAACCACATCCGCAACGGCAACATGCAGGAGGACGACTGGGACAAGCTCGCCCGCAAGATGGGTGAGGTCTCGGCGGCCCCGATGTACATCGACGACTCCCCGAACCTGACGATGATGGAGATCCGCGCCAAGGCGCGCCGGCTCAAGCAGAAGCACGACCTGCGCCTGGTCGTCATCGACTACCTGCAGCTGATGAGCTCGGGCAAGAAGGTCGAGTCCCGCCAGCTCGAGGTCTCGGAGTTCTCGCGTCAGATCAAGCTGCTCGCCAAGGAGCTTGAGGTCCCCGTGATCGCGCTCTCGCAGCTGAACCGTGGTCCCGAGCAGCGTGCCGACAAGCGCCCGGCGATGTCCGACCTGCGTGAGTCCGGCTCGATCGAGCAGGACGCCGACATGGTGATCCTGCTGCACCGCGAGGACGTCTACGAGAAGGAGTCCTCGCGCCCCGGCGAGGCCGACCTGATCGTGGCCAAGCACCGCAACGGCGCCACCCGCGACATCACCGTGGCCTTCCAGGGCCACTACTCGCGCTTCGTCGACATGGCGCACTGAGCGACGGCACCGACGAGGCGCTGGCCGGCTCGGGGCCAACCTGCGACAACGCCCCGTACTTGCAGTCAGCTGCAGGTGCGGGGCGTTGTGCGCTCAGTGCGGCTGAGGCTGCGGGTCCGGGCGGGAGGGAGCGCCGGGAACGTTGCCCAGGCCCAGGTACTCCCGGTCCACCACCGAGCCGTCCGCCGCGTACCCCACCAGGGTGGCTGCCTCCCCGCCCGGGAACCAACCCCAGAACATGCCGTCGACCAGGAGCGCCGGGTACGACTTCCCGGTCGGGGTGGTCACCTCGGCTCGGACCGCGTCACCCGCGCTGCCCTCGAAGGCGGC
>JAZQNT010000190.1:0-3021 GCA_045627505.1 Nocardioides sp. | reverse complement strand
TGCTCTGGTGACGTGCTGTGCAGTGGGGACGTGGTGCTCTGGGGTGGCCCTGACGGCAAGGGGACTCCGTGACTAGGTGTGCGATGTTCCCCGGAGATGCTAGGTGCGATCGACCGTCGGTGAGGCCGGGTTCGCAAAGCTCGGCGCCCGTCGGGAGGTGCGCAGTGCGGGCTTCGACGCGGATTGGAGTGGGCCCTCCCGCGCTGTTAGCCTTGCGAGGTTGCCCCGTCACGGGTGACGAACGCCGTCCAACGGCCGCGGATCCAGAGTGCCCGGGTGAACAGGCCCCGGCGCGCCGCGCAACGAACTGAAGGGAGCCCCGCATGTCGATCGGTATTGACGCGGAGACCAAGAAGAAGATCATGGCCGAGTACGCCATCACCGAGGGTGACACCGGCTCGCCGGAGGTTCAGATTGCGCTGCTCTCGCACCGCATCTCGCACCTGACCGAGCACCTCAAGCAGCACAAGCACGACCACCACTCGCGTCGTGGCCTGCTGCTCCTGGTCGGTCAGCGTCGCCGCCTCCTCAACTACCTGCAGAAGGTCGAGATCGCGCGTTACCGCACGATCGTCGAGCGTCTCGGCCTGCGCCGCTGACGTTGTCTTGAGGGCCCGCTCCCGCGTGGAGCGGGCCCTTTCGCACATTTCTCGGTAACATCGGGTGTGTGCCCGCGCTGCGGGCCGCCCACAACTGAATCCAAGACACCACACAGGAGCGACCCGCGATTCGGCTCGGTCCTCGGTAGTGGCCTTCAGGAGGTTCTCGGAACCGGCTGCGGGCCTCGATCGAAGACCGGCCCACGTCCGAGACACAGGACAGGTCATCCGCGGGTGCTCCGCGTACAGAAAGGGACCACACCTTCGTGGAACCCATCATTTCCGCCGTCGAGACCGTCCTCGACAACGGCAAGTTCGGCAAGCGCACCGTCAAGTTCGAGACCGGCCTGCTGGCCCGTCAGGCCGCCGGCTCCGTCACGGCCTACCTCGACGACGAGACCATGCTGCTCTCGGCCACCACTGCTTCGAAGCAGCCGAAGGACCACTTCGACTTCTTCCCGCTCACCATCGACGTCGAAGAGCGCATGTACGCCGTGGGCCAGATCCCCGGCTCGTTCTTCCGTTCCGAGGGTCGCCCGGGCGAGGACGCGATCCTCACCTGCCGCCTGATCGACCGCCCGCTGCGACCGACCTTCAAGAAGGGTCTGCGCAACGAGGTCCAGGTCGTCATCACCGTCATGGCGCTCGACCCCAACCAGCCCTACGACGTGCTGGCCATCAACGCTGCGTCCCTGTCGACCCAGCTCTCCGGCCTGCCCTTCTCCGGCCCGGTCGGTGCCACCCGCGTGGCTCTCGTCGAGAACCAGTGGATCGCCTTCCCGTCGCACTCCCAGCTCGAGGACGCCGTCTTCGACATGGTGGTCGCAGGTCGCGTGACCGAGACCGGTGACGTCGCGATCATGATGGTCGAGGCCGAGGCCACCGAGCGCACCATCGAGCTCGTCGCTGGTGGCGCCACCGCCCCGACCGAGGAGGTCGTGGCCAGTGGCCTCGAGGCCTCCAAGTCGTTCATCAAGCAGCTCGTCGAGGCCCAGGTCGAGCTCGCCAAGATCGCCGCCAAGCCGGTCGTCGACTTCCCGGTCTTCCTCGACTACGAGGACGACGTGTACGCCGCCGTCGAGGCCGCGGTTGCCGAGGCCACCGCCGAGGCGCTGACCATCGGTGGCAAGCAGGAGCGCGAGGAGCGCCTCGACGCGATCAAGGTCGAGCTGCTCGAGAAGATCGGCGAGCAGTTCGCGGGTCGCGAGAAGGAGATCGGTGCTGCCTACCGCTCCCTGAACAAGGCTCTGGTGCGCCAGCGCGTGCTGCGCGACAAGATCCGCATCGACGGTCGTGGACTGGCGGACATCCGCCCGCTGCACGCCGAGGTCGGCCTGATCCCGCGCGTTCACGGTTCGGCGCTGTTCGAGCGTGGCGAGACCCAGATCCTGGGCGTCACCACCCTCGACATGCTGAAGATGGAGCAGCAGCTCGACACCCTCTCCCCGGAGAAGTCGCGCCGCTACATGCACAAGTACATCTTCCCGCCGTTCTCCACCGGCGAGACCGGCCGCGTCGGCTCCCCGAAGCGTCGCGAGGTCGGCCACGGCGCCCTGGCGCGCCGCGCCCTGCTGCCGGTGCTCCCGAGCCGCGAGGAGTTCCCCTACGCGATCCGTCAGCTCTCCGAGGCCATGGGCTCCAACGGCTCCACCTCGATGGGTTCGGTCTGCGCCTCGACCCTGTCCCTGCTCCAGGCCGGTGTGCCGCTGAAGGCCCCGGTGGCCGGCATCGCCATGGGTCTGATCTCCGACCAGGTCGACGGTGAGACGCGCTACGTCGCCCTCACCGACATCCTCGGCGCCGAGGACGCGTTCGGCGACATGGACTTCAAGGTCGCCGGTACCCGTGAGTTCGTCACCGCGCTGCAGCTCGACACCAAGCTCGACGGCATCCCGGCCGAGGTCCTGGCCGGCGCGCTGACCCAGGCCCGCGACGCCCGGTACGCGATCCTCGACGTCATGAACGAGGCCATCTCGGCCCCGGAGGAGATGGCGGAGACCGCGCCGCGGATCATCACCGTCAAGGTCCCCGTGGACAAGATCGGCGAGGTCATCGGGCCCAAGGGCAAGGTCATCAACCAGCTGCAGGACGACACCGGCGCCTCGATCTCCATCGAGGACGACGGCACCGTCTACATCGGTGCCACCAACGGTGCTGCGGCTGAAGCGGCGAAGGCAGCCATCAACGCCATCGCCAACCCGACCATGCCCGAGGTCGGCGAGCGCTACCTCGGCACGGTCGTCAAGACCACCAACTTCGGCGCGTTCGTCTCGCTCATGCCGGGCAAGGACGGTCTGCTGCACATCACGAAGCTGAAGGCCCTCAACGGCGGCAAGCGCATCGAGAACGTCGAGGACGTCGTCTCCGTCGGTCAGAAGATCCAGGTCGAGATCGGTGAGATCGACGACCGTGGCAAGCTGTC
>JAZQNT010000189.1:0-3978 GCA_045627505.1 Nocardioides sp. | reverse complement strand
AGCTCGATGAGCTCATCAACCGGGTCGCGGGTGGTGCCGGCGGTGTCGTCAACGACCACGCGCTCGGTACCGGCCAGCTTGTTCAGCAGCGAGGACTTGCCGACGTTCGGCTTGCCGACGATCGCGATCCGGCGCGGACCGCCGACCTCCGCCTCGCCCCGCGGGGGCGGCTCGGGCAGCGCGGCCAGGATGGCGTCCAGCATGTCGCCGGAGCCGCGGCCGTGCAGCGCCGAGACCGGGTACGGCTCGCCCAGCCCGAGGTTCCACAAGCCGTAGGCCTCGGCCTCGGTGCGCATGTCGTCCACCTTGTTGGCGGCCAGCACAACCGGCTTGCCCGACTTGCGCAGCACCTTCACCACGGCGGCGTCGGTGTCGGTGATGCCCACCGTGGCGTCGACGACGAACAGGACGGCGTCGGCCAGCGTCACCGCGAGCTCGGCCTGGCCGGAGATGGCCTCGGCCAGCCCCTCGGCGTCGGGGTCCCAGCCACCGGTGTCCACGACCGTGAAGTCGCGGCCGTTCCAGGTGGCGTCGTACGAGACGCGGTCACGGGTCACACCCGGGCGGTCCTCGACAACTGCCTCGCGACGTCCGATGATGCGGTTGACGAGCGTCGACTTGCCCACGTTGGGGCGGCCGACGACGGCCAGGACAGGGGTGGGGCCGACGTGGGTGTCGACGTCCGGGGTCTCGGTCATGCGTGTTCCTTGCTCTACAAACCCGCTCGGGGGGTCGGGTCGGATTCGGGGTCCGGGAGGGGCCCCGGAAGCTCACGCCCGGTCAGGGCGCGGGCACGGTCGACTTCACCGCGCAGATGCTGACGCAACAACGTCGCCACACCGCCCACGTGTTCCCGGGTCCTCGGCCAGTCGGTTCTTTCGACCGTCCAGGGTTCACCGTAGACGATGTCGACCCGGTCTCCACGCCGCGGGAGGGCATTGGAGGCCCCACCGGGCGGTCGGGTGCCGAAGAACGTGACGGGAACCACGGGCGCCCCCGTCACCAACGCCAGGTAGGCCGCGCCGTGACGGTAGCGCGCGAACTCCCCCGCGCCCCGGGTGCCCTCGGGAAAGACGCCCACCACACCCCCGTCCCGCAGCACCCGCAGGGCGCTCTTCACCGCGCCGGGATCTGCCTCCACCCGGTCCACCGGGATCTGTCCGGCCCGCCGCAGCACCACCCCCGCGCGGGACTCGAACATCTCGCGCTTGGTCAGGGCGTGCACCGGACGGGGCGTGAACACCGCCAGCAATGGGCCGTCCATGATGCCGATGTGGTTGGCGGTCAGCACCACCGGTCCGGACGCATGCACCCGGTCGGTCTGCCACAGCCGGACGTCCCACCAACGCCGCAGGATCCGCTCGGCAACGGGTCGCCCCCTGACCAGCAGCGCCGTGGCTGGGTGCTGCGCGGCACTGCGGGGCAGCCCGGCCGTGCTCATGCCCGGTCCCGGACCGCCTGCACGAGGTCGAGCACCTGGTCGATGACCTGCTCCAGGGTGAAGAAGGTCGTGTCGATGTGGGTGGCGCCCTCCGGCATGGTCAGCGGCGCGGTCGTGCGGGTGGAGTCGATCTTGTCGCGGGCCAGCAGCGAGGCCTGGGTGGCGGCGAGGTCGCTACCACCCTCCTCCGCGGCCCGACGTGCCGCGCGGGCGGCGGCGTCGGCGGTCAGGTACAGCTTCACCTGCGCGTCCGGGGCGACCACGGAACCGATGTCGCGGCCCTCGACGACGATGTCACCGTCCCCGATGACCTCGCGCTGCAGCTCGAGCAGCCGGGTGCGCACGGCCGGCACGGCAGCCACCGGGCTGACGGCAGCGACCACGTCCTCGCCGCGGATCGCCACGCCCACGTCCGCACCGTCGACGTGGATGGTCGGGGCCTGCGGGTCGGTGCCCGAGACGATCACCGGGACGCCGGCGTGCGCGGCCACGGCCTCGGCGTCGTGCACGTCGACGCCGTCACGCAGCATCGCCCAGGTCATCGCCCGGAACATGGCCCCGGTGTCGAGGTAGCGGAACCCCAGTCGGGTGGCCACGCCACGCGAGGTGCTGGACTTCCCCGATCCCGAGGGCCCGTCGAGGGCGACAACGATTCCGGTACGGGGCTGGTTCTGCAGGTCAGTCACCCGCGAGAGCCTACCGGTGGGTCGTCCAACCCCGAGACTCCAGTGCGTCGAGCAGGTGGTCCGCCCGGGTCTCGTCCACCACGAGCTCGACCAGACCGACCGGTCGGGTTGGGTCGTGGTCGATCCGGATGTCCTCGACGTTGACCTGGCTGGCCACCGCGTCGGAGAGCAGCTTGGCCAGCTGGCCGGCGGTGTCGGGCACCGAGACCCAGACCGAGCGCATCGGACGGGCCGGCCCGCCGTGCTTGGCCGGGATCGCGCGCGTCCCGGCGTTGCCGAGCCGCAGCACCCGCTCCAGGCCGGAGCGGTCACCGGCACCGATCGCCTCGATCACCACGTCCAGCTGGGCACGGACCTCGCTGAGCAGGTCCAGGACGGCCGCGGAGTTGGCCGAGACGATCTGTCCGTACAGCGCCGCCTCTCCCCCGGCGACCCGGGTGACGTCGCGCACTCCCTGGCCCGACAGCGTCAGGTGGTTCTCCGGCGCCTCGGCCAACCGGCCGGCGACCAGGGCCGCCATCAGGTGCGGCACGTGCGAGGTGCGGGCCACCGCACGGTCGTGCTCGTCCGGCGTCAGCCAGACCGGCACCGCGCCGGTGAGCCGGACCAGCTCCTCGACCAGCTCGACCGCCTCCACCCTGGACTCCAGGTGCGGGGTGATCGCCCAGGGACGGCCCTCGAACAGGGCCTCGTGGCTGGCCAGCGGCCCCGAACGCTCGGACCCAGCCATCGGGTGGCCGCCCACGTAGCGAGCCCGCTCCGGGTGCTCTGCGACGGCCGCGAGCGGCCCTGCCTTGACCGAGCCGACGTCGGTGACCACGGTGTCGGTGCCCGCGGTCTCGTCGAGCACCCGCACGATCACCGCACCGAGGTGGTCCGGTGGCACGGCGACGACCACCAGCTGCGGCCGGTCGCCGTCACGCTTGGCGCGTCCGGCGCCCAGCCCCGACGCGGTGCGCACGTGCTCGGGTGCGACGTCGGTGAGCAGCACCTCGAGCCCCGCCTTGCGGCACGCGAGGGCCACGGAGGTACCGAGAAGACCGGTACCCACCACTTCCACTGGTCCGGTGAGGGTCACGGGAGAAGCGTAGAACTCGCGCGGGGCCACCCCCGACACCGACCTCCACCACGGACGTGCGGCGTGTCGTGGCCCCTCACGCCTTTCAGAGTTCGGCGCTGTCCAGCAGGGCGCCCAGCTCCTCGGTGGTCAGCTCGCGCATCTGCCCCGAGGGCAGACGTCCCAGCTTCACCGGACCGAACTGGGTGCGGGTCAGTCGCCGCACCGGGTGCCCCACCTCGGCCAGCAGCCGACGCACGATCCGGTTGCGGCCCTCGTGGATCACCAGCTCGACGATGCTGCGTCCCTCGGCGTTGCCCCGACCGGCCTCGACGACCTTGACCCGCTTGACCTCGACCGGCCCGTCCTCGAGCACGACGCCCTCACGCAGGCGCTTGAGCACCTTCGGGAAGACCTCGCCCTCGACCTCGGCGACGTAGGTCTTGTCGATCTCGAAGGACGGGTGCGCCATCTTGTGCGCGAAGTCGCCGTCGTTGGTCAGCAGGATCAGGCCGGTGGTGTCGGTGTCCAGACGGCCCACGTGGAAGAGCCGTTCCGGACGGTCGGCGACGACGTCACCGAGGTTGCGGCGCCCCTCCGGGTCGGACATGGTCGAGACCACGCCGCGCGGCTTGTTCAGCACCAGGTAGACATTCGCGGTGATGGGCGGCAACCGCTTGCCGTTCACCCGGATCACTGCGGTGGCGGGGTCGACCTTGGTGCCCAGCCGGGTCACGACCTCGCCGTCCACCTCGACCATCCCCTCGAGCATCAGCTCCTCGCACTTGCGCCGG